>CAYWZD010000090.1:3851-11190 GCA_964462755.1 uncultured Victivallales bacterium
AATTCGCACAGCTCTGTCCGCTTTCGGAGCTAGGAACAGAACAGAAGTTCGAATTTTTTGCGCCGGAAGGGACGTGCGCGGTTTCCATTCATTTTGCCTTGTACGGCATCGGGGAGACGCATCTGGATAATGTTTCCCTTTCGAAAGAGAAGATGAGCACCGGGCTGACCGCAAAGCTTGTTCCTTTTGCAATGCTGGACAACACTTTCTGCGTTCCGGAAAAAATGCCAATCCCGATCCTGTTCGGGCTTCGCAGCGAGTCCGGAAAAAAATCCGGTTCGCCGGCTTTTTTTCTGCGTCTTCCGGACGGATTCCGGATCATGGCTTCGCGTCCGGACAATCCGATGGTCCGTCTTGAAAACAACACCTGGAAAGTGGACCTGAGCGGTATTCAGGCATCTGTTCCTGCTGCTCATTATTCCGTGTCGGGCGCTGTCGTCGATCTTCAGGTTGAAAGCGGTTTCCCGGCTTCGGAGAAAAGTTACCGTGCGCAATACTGGACGGAGGACGGCGGCTGGAAGTCGCCGATGGAAACCTTTGAACTGAAAATCCTGAAGCCGGTGAAGTCGCCGCGTCCGAAGCGTTTTCAATCCGGTTTTTTCTTTCGGAACGATGTCGTTTATGAAGGACAAGGGGCCCGCTTGTTTGTGGAATTCCTGAATACCACCGGATTCAATTGCGCCGACTATGTTCCGCAGGACATTGGCCGTGAAATGCGGAAAAACGGATACCGAATCTATGGAGAACCGATTGCCAACGGCTATCGGATCGGGCCGAATCCGAAACCGCCGGAAGCTTTGTTCCGGCTTGCGGACGGCACTTCGTACCGGACACCCGGCAGCACGGAAAATATCTGTCCGGCCGAAGGATACACCCGGGGGCGTTATTATACGGAGCAGGTCCTGCCGTTTTTCGAGAAGCATCTGGAAGCGCTGGACTGCTTCATGGCCAACTGGGAACCCTTCATGTTTGACAACAAGGGGTGTTTCTGCGAACGCTGCCGCGAGGAGTTCATCCGATATGCGAAGGCCAATCCCGATGAAATCCGGGCAATCTGGGGGAAACCGCTTCTCGAAAGCAAATGGTATGACAGTTGGGTGAAGTTCCGTTCGTGGCAGCACGGAAGGCTGGTTCAGACTCTTGACGAAACATTGATCCTTCTCGGAAAGAAGCACGGGAAGGAATCGCATTTCATTCCGATGATCAGCTACACATGCATGCTCACGCCTTCCCTGCACCGGCAGTATGATGTCCTGGACTACATGGACAAGCTGAAAATCATCGAGCCGTGGGGGCCGTATGTCTATCACCGTTTTTCCGAGCCGTATCAGGATTTCTGCGGCTGGAATCTGATCACTTGGATCGCCGCCGGAAAAATGGCGGTTTTTCCCGCGAACTGCATTCCGGACCCGGCAAAGCGTCCGAAGCTGATTGCGCTTCCGCACGGATATCAGGGAAACGACTGGGTGACCGAACCCGAACTCATCGCGCTGGAAACGCTCGGGTTCTTCCTCAACCGTTTCGAAGGAACCTTCCTCTATTTTTTCCCGAGCGGCTACGATTACCGCTACTGGCGCGCCATGACTGAAGCCAATCGGCTCATTGCCGAATGCGAGGACATCGTAATGGAGGGGAAAGACGTTACCGCACAAGCGCAATTGATTCCGGAGAGCGGTCTGCCCGCTCCCAATCTCCCGATGGCAACGGTTTCCTGGAACGACTATTCCGCGATCCCGGAAGTGCGCAACGCCTCGCTTCTCCAAGGCCGCGCCTATCGAAAAGGTCAGCGGACATTGGTCGCCGCCGGAAATTTCTGGAAATACGGCGATGTTTTCTTCACGCTTCGGTTGAACGGGCTGGACCGCCGGAAACAATATGCCGTTTCCGATCTTCAGGAAAAGATTTTCTATGGCGTCTTCCCCGGCGCGGAACTGGAAAAAGGAATCCTCGCCCATGCCGGAGCGGTTCGCTGGGCTTTTCTTGAAATTGAGCCCGCCTCCACCGGAAAAATCTATGGTGCCGCCTTCTCACAATCGCAGATGCGGGAGGCAATGAAGAGGCGTCTTCCCATTTTGAAAAAACAACTGGAGGCGGAAGCGGCTCTGAGCGGTGCCTGTTTCCAGGCGAAGAACGATTATAAAAAAGTGCCGTCCCTTCAGGCTTTCGGAATCAAGGCAGGTCCGATCGGAATCGACGGAAAAGAATTCATCCGGGTCGACGCTTCCGGATATTCCCTGCTGCTGGATGCGGAAAACGGAGGACGTCTTCTCCAATGGAAACGGGGAGACACCGTTCTTTCCGGTGAAACGGGCAAAATGGGAATCGGTCTTGACTCCTTCCTGAAACCCGTCTTCAGAATGTTCGACGGCCCGTGGCGGATCGCGGGCGGAGGGGTGGACCTCGAAGGACTGAAATACACGCTCTTCCTGAGCATCCCCGAAGCCGGCGAGCCCCTTTACGGCGGACTGACGCTGACCAAAAACATCACCTTCCTTCCGGACGCGGTCAAAATCGAGACGACAGTGGAAAATCAGGGAAAAATTCCCCGGAGTTTTGTGTATCGTTCCCACAACATGACAGCCTTTCTGACGACGCGGGGGAATCGGTCCGGCGAAGTCGTTTGCGGAAAAGCCGTCCTCCGGCGGAACCATGCCGTTACGCTGATCGAAGTCGGAAAACCGACTCCCGCCGTCAAAGCGATT
The DNA here is from genome assembly GCA_964462755.1 of uncultured Victivallales bacterium. Taxonomy (GTDB): domain Bacteria; phylum Verrucomicrobiota; class Lentisphaeria; order Victivallales; family UBA1829; genus SIG94. The sequence goes on from CAYWZD010000090.1 coordinate 6,554, forward strand.
TATTCGGGAGCGCGCTGTCTTTCCGGCGGAACCCCGGAATTGGTCTTTTCCGCCCCTTGGACCAGAATCGTTCTGGAAGGGCTTTTCTCTCCGGACGGCCTGGAATTCTTCGCTTTCTGGGATTCCGACGCAATTCACGCCGTTTCCTCGGCCGAGGCGCTTTACCGGAGCCGGATTCTGAACCCGGGCGAAAAAACAACGTATCGTGTGCTATGGACGGTCAAATGAAAAAAATACTGGACCTTCTCGGCGGATTTCTTCCGATTCCCGAAGGAATTGAATTCCGTCCGGGGGCCGAAAAAGGAACCTGCCGCGTCACGGGCGGAGAAATCCGGTACGCTTCGAAACGGGAAGCGTTGCGCGGTCTCGGCATGGCGGTCTCCGGCGCGGAGGGCGAGGCCCGCTGTGATTTCCGCACGCTCGGAGTCCTGCTCGATTGCAGCCGCAATGCCGTGCCGCGCATCGACTGGCTCAAACGCACGGTCGTTTCACTGGCATTGATGGGATACGACCATCTGGAATTGTACATGGAGGACACTTTCCAATGTCCGGGCGAACCCGCCTTCGGGTATTGCCGCGGCGCTTATTCCCTGGAAGAACTGCGGGAACTGGATGCCTTTGCTTCGAAACTCGGGGTCGAAGTCTGCGGAGCGATCCAGTCGCTCGGACATCTCGAACAGGTCCTGAAGAACGACACCTTCTCAAACCTCCGGGACACCGAACGGATTCTCCTTGCCGGCGACCGGAAGACCTATGCCCTTCTTGAAAAGATGATTGCGTTCCAGTCTGAGGCTTTCCGTTCCCGGAGAATCAATCTGGGATTCGACGAGGCACAGGGATTGGGACAGGGACGCTTCCTTGAAAAGAACGGATACCGGAACCCGTTCGATATTTTCACGGAACATCTCCGGAAGGTGCTGGACATCTGCAGGAAATACAAGCTCCGCCCGATGATCTGGTCGGACATGTTTTTTCGCATTCATCATCCGGGACGTCTGTATTACACGGACAAAATGGAAGTTACGCCCGAAATGCGCTCGAAAATGCCGGAGGACGTCCAGCTCGTCTATTGGGATTACTACCATTGGGAGGAAAAACGGTATCTGGACATGATCCGGATTCATCGTGAAATGGGCTTCGATCCGGTGATGGCGTCCATGGTCTGGACCCCCGCCCGGCTCTGGTACGATCATGGACAATCCAGCCGGACGATCCCCGCCTGTGTGCGGGCCGCCCGGACCGCCGGACTCCCGGAGCTGATCTTTACGCTCTGGGGAGACGACGGCGCTTATTGTGACTTCGATTCCGCACTGGCCGGGCTGAATTTCGCCGCGGGCGAAGTATGGGGAGGGGATTCCTGCCGTCTGCGGCAAATGTATGCGGCGGTAGTCGGCGGAGACTACGATAAAACCCTGGCCGCCTCGGAAATGACCGTGCCTCAGCCGGGACAGTTCACCGCCGGGCTGGCCGCCTCGGAAGTCCTCTGGGACGATCCGCTGCTGGGAATCGGCGCGCGCAATGCGGAAAAGCGCTATCCGGGAGCATTGGAACAGATGCGGCGCCGCTGTGAGCGGATTCTGGCGGAACTCGGGAATTCCTGCGGAATCCGGCAGGGCGGAGATCTCGGCCACGCGTGGACTCTTTGCCGAGCGATTTCCGGAAAGATCGAATTGCGCAAACGGCTGGAAGCCGGACGGTTCGACCCGGAAACACGGGAAAAAGCTCTGCTGCTGGCGGAACATGTGGAGGCGCTGAATGCGACGTTCCGGCGTCAATGGCTCCGCCGGAACAAGGCATTCGGACTGGAAGTAATTCAAATCCGCCTCGCGGGACTGGCGGAACGCTGTCGGGAAGTTGCCCGGAGAATCGATGAAAAAATGGATTTCCCCGAACTGAAGGAGACCGCATCCCCCGATGGCGTTCCGGTTTCAAAATACCGGGAGATGGCTGCGGGCTGCGGTGAGATTTGAGTTTGCAATACGGAGAAAAGAATATGCTGAAGAAAATGGAACTGGAATTGTCGCTGAAACCATTCCGCAATGCGGAGGAATCCGAAATCCGACGGGTGGGGGAAACGCTGTTCGGTCAATACGAATCCCTGATCGGAAAAGCGGAAAAATGTTCCCTGCTCCTCTGGGCGGCGGACGGTTCGGAACTGCTGGATTACCAAGGCGACATGGAGGCCCCGTTCGAGTGGGGAAAATGGATCGGTTCGGCCAATCATCCGGGCGGTCCGGACACCTCCCTGCCGGAAGACCGGCAGCCGTTCTGGAAACGGGCGAGACTTTACTGCGATTCTCCGTATGCGTTCACTTATTCCGACATGAAACGGATCGTCGCCGGACTGAAGGCTCTTTTTCGGAAACGGTATTCCTCCGACTTATCCATCGGAACGACCTTCGATCCCGGACCGGAGTTTGCCATTTCCGATTTCAAGTACAACCGTCACAGGGAGTGCTGTTCCGGATTCAACTGTTTCGGAGGCAAGTCATTTGTCTGCTGTTATATGCATCTGCGGGGCGACGTCCGGAAATATGCGGCGTTTCCCGATGGAATTCCGGACGGTGCCTCTTTCGGAACCTTTCTGGGACGTCAGGCCCGATGCTATTGCCGGGACCTCGGGTTCGACCACATCTGGTTCTCCAACGGGTTCGGACTCGGAATGGAACCGTGGGGCGCGTGCGGCGCCGTTTTCGACGGCGGACAGTTCGAACCGTCCCGCTGCGCATCCATCCGGGAAACGATCCTCGAATTCTGGCGGGATTTCCGGAAAGAATGTCCGGAACTGCCCGTCGAACTGCGGGGCACCAACCATTCCACCGCAATGGATCTGGCCGTCGACGGGGTTCCTCTCCGTGAAATTTATCAGATGGACCGCCTGACGGCTCCGCCCAATTCGCCCAGCCAGTCCCTGGACGAAAACTATGCCATGGAAATTACGGGTTTTCTGAGCCATACCGCCGAACTCCCGGCCAATGGAACCATTCCCTTCCGGTATTATCTGCACGATCCATGGTTTCTGCATTCCGCTTATCTTCATCTGTACGGCCGTTCTCTGCATGACATGGATTTGCCGCTCTCCCTTGCGTCCGTTGGTCCCGACGGAAAAACGAGGGCGGTCAACTCCCTGAACATCCTCGGAACGGACAACGCCCGGGGAGAACTGCCGTCCCTGCCGGCACACGAAATCGCGATCGGACTGGAACGACACCTGGAAATTCTTCCGGACGCCCCCGGCCCGCTGGTCTGGCTCTATCCATTCGACGAGGTACACGACATTGCCGCGAAAGGGGAACGTCTGGAGGAAATTTTTGCGGAGGATTACCTGATCCGGGGAGCGGTCGATCTTGGATTTCCTCTGAACACAGTCATCAGCCTGAAATCGTTCCAAACGGCCTTTCCGGCGTTGTCCGGGCGGATTCTGGTGGTTCCGACCCTGGCGACGCTGAACCTTCCGGCGATGACGTTTCTGGAGACGTTTCTCGCGCACGGCGGAAAAATTCTCTTCTACGGGCCCGCCCGAGGTAAAGCCGTCGAAGAGCTTCTCGGTCTTCAGGAGGTCCCGGGACTGGAAGGCGAATTGGAATTTCAGGATGGAAAATGCGTGCACACTCCCCTGTATTCCGGAGGTCCTCTGGACCGCGCAAGCCATGACCCGCGCAATCGAGTCGAGACATATTACCGTCGCGGAAAAGAAGAACGTCCGGCGCTTCTGTTCCGGGCTCTTCCGGAATGGAACGGAGGATGCGCAGCCTGGATTCGCGGAACCAATTCGTTCACCATGGACAGGCATTGTTATCAGCCGACCCCTCTGGATGCCGCTCGTCGACGGTTTCCGGAAAACCTGTTTCTGAAAGCGCTGGCGGAGTTTCAATGGAATTTCCGGTTCGAGAATCCCCTGCCCGGAATGAAAGTTCCCATTCAGACGCTCCGTTTTCACCGGAACGCCCTCTATCTCGCCTCCTACGGACGCACAACCGCCGGGAAACAATGGCTCAAGTTCCCCGACGGAGCCCCGCTTTTCACCGGAACGGATACGATCATGACGGAGGGTTCGACCGGATACAATCTTGTCCGGGCGGCGAATTGGGAATGCCGTGTTTTCCTGCGGGGCGCTGCAAACGGCCCGCTTTTCTGCCGCGAGGTCGGAGAAAATTATACGAATGTTCATCGGCGGTTCCTGATCGGCGAACTTGACCATTCACAAGTGATTTTCCGTCCGGAAGAGGAGTTCGCCGGAAAAGTTCACTTCGGGACAGATGCCGCGTTCGGTTATCCGTTGAATTGCCCGCCCGCATATACGCCTGAATTGGAGGAAGATGCCTTTGGTTCATTCTACCGGCTGGAAAACATCTCTGGACAGCTTTTGATCAGTTACTGATTCTTATTCCGGACAGAATCTTTGCTTTCGTTTTAAGGCGAGTTTTGTCCCCTTAACAAGAGAATTCTTTTTTGATCAGTTCTTCTCCTATAACTAAAGTTCTTGCTGTAATTCATTTTCCTTCAAATATATATTACCTTGTTGAAAATTGCCTGACTGGTCTTCGGATCGGTCGGGCTTTCTGCTTTTTAAACTTTGAACCACAGTCATCCCATAGGAATGTGAAAAATTGAAAGGAGACGGTGCATGATGTAAC
>CAYWZD010000091.1:0-11164 GCA_964462755.1 uncultured Victivallales bacterium
TCCTGCTGGAAACAATTATGCGTTTCACGCTTGCGGCAGGCATTGCAGCCGATACAGGGCTTGACATTCACTTCTCCGACCGAGATGATTTCCACCTCGTTATGTTCCAACGCTCCATCGACAAAGGCGCGGACGAGCAAATCCGTATTACCGCCTTTTCTGGCACTGCCGCACAAAACAACAATTCTCATCTTGATATTTCTCCCGTAAAATTAAATTCTTATAAAATCAGCCAGGGGCATGACTTTGGCGAACATGCCATTTAGGGAAGCCATAAAAACCTTCCTGAATCCGTGAAAGAATTTCCGGGTTCCTCTTTTCTTTGATTTTGCGGCTGAAAAATCAGCCGAACAACTTAATTTCAGCGCTTATTTTCCGTTGCCGGGAATTGTTTTTCTCTTTTGTCCCCGAGCACACGGTTTTCTCCGCTAAAATCCCAATTTTTAATACATTTCTCCTATAGGCTTAATCCCTCCTTGAACTTAATTTTCTGGTTAACAGAACTTTATATGCAATTGTCGAAAAACTTCGAACCATGGGCAATGTCTCCCGAATTTTAAAAATATTGAGTTTGAATGACGAACTCTTTTGCAGGCGATATAAACTAAATCCTGCAGGACTGAACGTAAACGTCTGCGTTGGACTTTGAATTTGCGCGGCAGCGCTTCTTTCATTTTCAGCGCGGATTGACCAAGAAGACGCAGGGCATTGAATGCCAGCATTGCCAATAACAACAAAAGCGAGTTTGTAGCTAATTTGCCTGACGGCATACGTTCAAAACTCAAATCTGATTTCAGCTCGCTGTGGTATTGTTCGCTGGTCCCGTGCGCATGATAAAGATTAATAACGGTTGCGGCATCATCCGGCAGGTTCGTCCAAAATGTATTGACTTCGATATCAGGAATAAGCAAGTCCTGTCCATGCTTGTCAATTGTCCGCTCCGTAACCTCAAATGTCGCAAAAACAGGGAAGTCTTCCCGTCCAGCAACAGGTATATGGCTGGCTTCACCGGTAAAAACAGTTTTGCCCCGACGCGGTTTTTGAGCTTCGCCAACACGCCGAGCTAAACTCAACCATTGCTCTTTAGATTCTTTCCGCAGGTTGCGTTTAATGATAAAAGCCACACCGCGTTTCAGCAGTTCTTCAATAATTTCCGCATCATCATGAGCTGAGTCCAAACGTACAAGAACATTTTTTAAATCGACACCAAGCATTTCCGCCATGTCGAGGCACTGCCGGATAAATTCCAACGCCCCCTTATTGCTGTGCTGACTTCCTGGGCGCATTTCAGGTTATTTTCGGAATTTTACCATGCCGGCAATCGGAAGAACCTTGTCAGAAGTCATCCGGTGGCCGGTGTAGTTGAAAACTGTTCCGCCCGGAGGAAGCATTATGGGATTGGCTCCGAGATTGAAAAGGCAGAGTTCCGCAGGGGAACCGGTTATGATTTCTTTTGCGGATTCTTCATCGGTGACCCAGGCGGCACAACATTTGCAGTCTTTCACCGATAGCCAGGCGACACGGTCGAATTCATAGCGAAAACGCCAGGTACCGTTTGCGAAAAGCGGACGGTGCGTTTTGTAGATTTCCAGGTAATAGCGGATCAGGGCTTCTCCGGTTTCCGACAGTTCGCCAAGCTCCATGGAAAGCATCGGGACTCCGGCAATGGCGGCGATCATGTGGCGGGCGATGTTTTCCGGCAGTTCATCGGGACGCCAGCAGGCCGGATCGGAGTGGACCGGTACTTTGCTTCCGAGCATCATCCGCAACTGGACGATGCGATGGAAATTTTCGATGAAGTCGAATGGGGTGTCGTTCGCCCGGAACTGAGTACCGTACCGGAGCATTCGCGGTGTCGAATAGAAATGGCGGAATTCGATCAGCGCCTTGGGATTATGTTTGCGCAGCTCGTTGGTCAGGCGGGCGATGAACCGCTCCGCGGCCCGTCCATGGGGTTGAGTCGGGTCCGGGGGGACATTGGCCAGAAAATCGAGTTTCATTCCGTCAAGGTTGTATTGGGAAAAGACCTCGCCCAATTGTCCGATTACCCGGTCGGCGCGAACTGGATCGGCCGGATCGAATACCCCGAAATTGCCGGGGAGTCCGGACAGGAATTCGGACGAATCACTATAGCCGGGCTGATCGGCGCCGATGAAAAACGGTGCTGCCCACAGCAGGTAATTCAAGCCCCTTGCCTGTGCCCGTTCGACATGGGCGGCGAAACCGGGAAGTTTCCGCTCCGACACCCGCCAGTCTCCGATAGAGCGGTACCATGTGGGGGTGGTTTGCGGCGTGGCCCGCTTGCTTTCGTCAAAACTCCAGCCGTCGTCGACGATGAATGTACCGAAGCCGAGTTCCGCCGCCTTGGCGGTATTGCGCTCCAGATAATCCATATCGAGCGCGGCGTGTACTGCATACCAACTGCAGTAGACCGGATCCCAGGCGGCGGTCGGAAAGGCGGGAATTTCCTCATCCGCGGCTTGAAGCACCCGGCCGGGCATATCGCTCCAGGGAAGCGGTTCGCCGTCAAGGACAAATGCGAATGGTTCGGTAGCCTCCGAAATGGACATGACCGCGGTGAGCTCGTAACATCCGGTCTGCTGGTTCATTTTGGCCTCCATCCGGCAATCGTCGCAGAGATTGGTCGAATAGACCGACAATCGGTTGATCCCGGCCATATTGAAGAAAATCAACAGCGGATAATTGCAGTTGGCGGCGCTGTCCAGACGGATTGTCCAGTGAAGCTGCATTACCGGGCGGTAGAGGTCCGGTTTCCAGTAGCCGTGCATGTCCAGGATCGGAATTTGCAGCGAAAGCGTCAGGCGTCTTTCAGAAGCAGCCAGAATTTTCCGGTCGATTTCGATTCGTCCGTTATCTGGAAACGCATCGCGGAAAATTTCGCTTCCGCCGGCGGCATAAATGGTTGCAGATATCATGATTTTTTTTCCAATATATTACTTGCCGTCCATTGAGGGAGGGTGATTTTCCGAATGCAGGAATCCTGCAGCATGTTGCCGCCGTTGCCGCCGCTGCCGCAGCAATAACCCAGCAGCAGCGAATGGTCCAGGAACAACATGGCGGTGTAGGCATATCCTTTGGCGCGGTCGTTTTCGAGAATCCGGTGTTCGTGCCAGGTTTGTCCATCGTCCTGGCTGCGGGCGATAACCAGGGGAGTCCGCTGCATGCTCGACTCCAGAAAATCGACCCGCCGGTCCGGATGATGATCGTTCCAAACGGCATAAAGGTCACCGTTGTAGGGACAGCGCTTGATGGACAGTGGCGAGAGCGGGCTGGGAAACTCCGGAGCAGGCACGACCGGACTCCAGGATAAACCGCCATTGCGGGAAAATGCTTTGTACTGGCAGCCGCAATCGGTCCTGCACCATTGCATGACTGCTCCGTCCGACAATTCGACGACGCCCGGTTCCTGGAATCCGCTTTGATTATCAGGCTCCGGATACAGCCGTTGCGGCGCTTCCGACCAGCAGGCGCCCTCGTCATCGGAATAAAACATGCAGCTTACCGCCTGGGGATGGAGGCGCCCGGCCGTCTGAGAATGGAATGCCGCCGGCAGAAGCAACCGTCCGTTTTTGAGCTGAATCATCCGGTCGTTATTGACCACATAGTATCCGGGCGAGGGAATGATTTGACGCGGATCGCTCCAGCTTTGCCCCTCGTCGCTGGAAAACCGGATGACCGGGTGGCAATCGATGTCTCCACCATTCTTTTTTTTGCACAAATAAACCAATGCGATTTTTCCGGAGTGTAACCGCAGCAAAGAGACACTCATCAAGTTCAGCATTCCCGGTTCTTTCCGGATGACCGTGAGCGGTGCGCCGCTCCAGGTTTTTCCATTATCGCCGGATATCCGGACTGCGAGCTCGGCCGAAGAGTGGTCATCCCAAGATTCGCCGTGATAGCAGGAATAAAGATATGCGACCTGCCCGTTTCGCAGTTGGATGAACGCTCCTTCGGAATTGCGCGGGTTGCCCGGGGCGGATTTGAGAGAACAGACAAATTTCGATTGCATGGATGTATCACCATATACTGATTGCGGTGTCTGTATGATCGACAATATAACGGTAGCCGATACCATAAAGGCCCGGACGGTCGAAGTTGGACACATGCCCGTCGAAAAACGCCAGGTTCGCCCGCATCGAGTGACGCACGGTGACCAGCCCCTCGTTCGTTGCCATATTGAGCGCCAGCATGGTGTGCCACTGAACTTTACTGCCCACCTTGCGGGAATCTCCGAACAGCGGCATTTGCGAGGGAGAACGGTTCAGAAAACGCGAGTTAACAGCGGTAACGGCCGAGCGGCTCGGCTCGCGCGGCGCCATGGTGGAAAACTTCATGGCGTTACCATCGTGCCCGAAATGGATACCGTAAACCATGTAGAATTCATTGCCGGCGGTCACGGGTTCACCGGAGGGGCAGAAAGCCGCTTTCATCAGAGCGTGGTTCAGGTTGCCGTCCACGATATGATAAAGCCAGGGATTCACGTTATCGTAATACAGGGGAAGTTCGCCATTGTATTCATCCGAATACATGATGGCGGCCGAGGTCAGCCCTTTGAGGTTGCTGGTGCAGGAACTATTTCTGGCTTTTTCCCGGGCTTTGTTCAATGCCGGCAGCAGCATGGCGGCAAGGATGGCGATGATCGTAATACTATTCAGCTCAAAATGCCCGAAAATTTTGCTTATTTTTGCTTATGAGGAAATCGGCCCGTTTTTGTGTCCATATGTGTGAAAATAAGTCCATATTTGAGAAATATGAAAATGAGTCCATATTGGTAAAAATACCGGAAGATGAGTCCATATGAGTATAGAAAAGAATCCGAGAATTCTTTCACGGATTCAGGAAATTCTTATCAAAGCACGGATTTGATTTCGTTTTCCAAGCTGTCCGACTGCCGGTAAATGCGGAGTGGAGGATAGTAACCCAACAGGTAAATGATGATAAAGCCAAGCAAAACCTCCCCCTAACCAAACTCCTTCTAGCTATCTTATTCCTTACCCTCGCCCTCCTGCTCCTCCTCCAATAATTAATGTACTGATCTCTTACGCTCTTTCAAAAATAATTTATGTTGAGCAAAAAGTGAGTCCCAAAAATAAAGTCCAGTGTTTTTATAGTGCGTCATTTGATATTTGAATTTTGCACTGTATAATTTATCACCTATATCAAGCTCGAGATCAATTGAAAAATCACGCCAAGTTTTTGTATTGATTGTCATTGGCAATTCAATGAAAGTTATAAACTGTCCTTGCTCTTCTTCATACTCCATAAGGCGTTGATCAGGAGTAAGTGTGATGGTTCCAATCGTGCTATGCTCGGGTTTTAGCGTGATCGTATTTACTTGTATCTCAAGTGTTTGAGGCATATTCTCCTTAGGTATAGAAAAAACTAGCTGGCTTCCCAAGACAATTGACATTTGGGGACCGAAATTAGATAATTTCACATGAGAATATTTTGGGAAACAACTAATTGTCAGTCCTTCTGATTTTTCTGAAATAACGGAAATGCCATATATTGTAATAACATAAAACTGCCAAAGAAAAAATATGGCTGCAAGTAATAAAATCGCTAAAATTATTATCAATTTATTTTTATTAATTTGTATTATTTTATTCATGCCATTCTCCTCAAGCTGATGACATAACATCCCAAAAATAGAGTCCGTATGACTTTCTCTTGGTCACTGTGTGTTTAAATTGAAAGACTTTTGAATGTTGCTGATTATCAATTTCAATGATAACCTCAACATTGATCAGGAACTCCCCCCATTCAGGAAGATGACATATTGCCGGGAAATAAACAGAACCAACAAAATTATCTGTTCGTTCAACATATCTCATGGGAATGTGGTTTGTGTCTGCGGGAATTTCATCATCCGTAAGCCATGCTTCGGCGGTGTTCGCGGCTTTCGTGCGCCTTGACAACGGAGACTGATACCACGCTTTCGATGAAGTCGTATCTCATAGCGGCAAGAGCGGCGTTTCGGTCAAGTCCGCTCTCGTCCTCCATCTCGACTATGCAGTGTTCAAGAAGCTCGCGTTCGTTTTCGTCAAGCTCAAGCTTGTCCTCAATGTCGGGGTCGCCTTCGATTAGCTTTGACGTACAGAACCTTGCCGGAAGTCCGGCGCGTTCGGCATGGTCGTCGATGAGGTGGATTACGGCGTGAATGCAGCGGTGTACCGGCGACTCGGCAGAGCAGAAATCCCATACCTTCGGCTTTTGCTTGTTTTTTGCGGTGGAAACTGCCTTGTCGATAAGCTCAGACACGCCCGCCCCCTTAGCCGCGCTTATGGGAACAACCGGTATGCCGAGAAGCTCGATCATTTTTTCGATGTTGACGGTGCCGCCGTTTGCGTTTACCTCGTCCATCATGTTGAGGGCAAGCACCATAGGCACGCAAAGCTCAAGAAGCTGCAGGGTGAGATAAAGGTTTCTCTCAATATTTGTCGCGTCGACTATGTTGATTATTCCGTCAGGCTTCTGATTAATAATAAAGTCCCGCGTTACTATTTCTTCCTGCGTATACGGTCTGAGGGAGTATATGCCCGGCAAGTCTACTACCTGACAGTTTTTCTCCCCCTTGACGTCTCCTATCTTTTGGTCAACCGTAACGCCGGGGAAGTTGCCGACGTGCTGATTGGAGCCGGTTAATGCGTTGAACAGCGTCGTTTTTCCGCAGTTTTGGTTTCCGGCGAGAGCGAGTATCATACCGTGACCTCCTCTGCCTTTTTGTCTGCCGTATCAAGAGCTACTGTTATGTTTTTCGCGTCTTCAAGCCTTAGCGTAAGCTCGTATCCGCGTACTCTTATTTCTATAGGGTCGCCGAGCGGTGCGATTTTTTGCAGAGTCAGCGTGGTTTTCGGTATAAGTCCCATATCAAGGAGACGGTTGCGCAGCGCGCCTTCCCCTCCGACAGCGGTAATTTTCGCCGACTGCCCTGTTTTCAGTTTATCGAGCGTCATGAATCCTCCGAATGTGATTCTGAATTGTTTGTTAGTGTGGCATAACAATGTTAGCATAAACTAACACGAATGTCAATAGCTTTTGTCGACCTGTGTAATTTTTCTTCCTATTGTGTTGATTTTGCCGCCGAGCCGTGATATAATACGAGTGACAAATTCCACTGTATTAAAGGAGAAAAATATGATACGCTTACAGGCACACAGGGGAGCAAGCCGTGATTATCCCGAGAACACCATTGTCGCTTACGAGGGTGCGCTGAAGGAGAACTACCACATCATAGAGCTTGACCCGAAATTCACGAAGGATCACGAATGCGTGCTTCTTCACGATTACACCGTCAACCGCACCGGCAGAACAAAGGACGGAGAAAAGCTGCCGGACAAGACGGACATCCGCACTCTGACGCTTGACGAGGTGAGGGAGCTTGACTTCGGAGTCTGGTTCGCGCCCGAATTTGCCGGAGTGAAGATACCGCTGTTCACCGAAATGCTCGAGTTTGCGATAAAGAACAAGGCTGCGATAAAGGTCGACAACGTAGCGGAGGATTTTTCGCCCGAGGACAGGGACAAAATGTTTTCTCTCGTGCACGAATACCACGCTGAGGAGTATGTCGGATTCACCTGCAAGTCCCTTGAATACGCCGCGCTTGTCGCCGAGAATTTCCCCGACAGCGAGCTGCACTATGACGGACCGGTTAGCCGCGGGATACTTGACAAGCTGAAGGCTTCGCTGAAGAACAACGCGCTGACGATATGGCTGCCGTCCGACAAAAAATCGTGGCTGCCCTATCCTCCCGCAGATAAAGAGACGGTTGAGATGGCGCGCGAATACGGCAAGGTCGGACTTTGGACTGCGGTTGACGAGGACAGTCTCCGCCGCTGTCTTGCACTGAATCCCGACGCGATGGAGCTTGACGGAAAAATAACGCCCGACATGGTAAACTGAACACAAAAATACCCCCGCTGAACTGTTCCTGCTTTCCCGAAAGTCAGACCGAAAATCTGACGATCATGAGGAAAGCTACAATTCAGTGGGGGTGTTGTTTACTCATTTTCCGATAGCCATATTGATGCGCGAGACTGGATTTTTTTGGAACACTCTTCTGCCGTTCCGACTCCGCCGACATAATATGATATCTCCTCTGTTATTATATAGATGCGTTCTGCGTAATACTTTAAATACTTTATAATTAACGACTTTTGAGTCTCCGGCACGGAAGGTTCGTTATCGGGAACGTTCAACGGTTGAACGGGTCAACTCGGATTTGAAAGACAACTATGGTGCACGTCATGTCAGAGTGAAAGGACATTGGAAAGTTCTTTGCCATCTGATGTTCGGCGTAATCGCCATTACGGTTAAGCAACTGTTCAACATGCTTGAATAGATTGATTTAAGTTCGATTGAAAATTGAAAAACAGGAACTCCCGTGGTGACGGGAAAGGAGGTTCACACACAAAAAATCGATTTTTTACGGCTTTTTTGGAAAAAAGTCGTACTGAATGTGTCAAGATGGGCTTGGCGCATGAGAAAACGAGTTATTTACAGAAAAAAGCCAATCTTTTTGAAATTGGCTCAGATCAAGTACGAGTGCATCAATCATTTCCATGGTGACCACCCGTGCCTTGTCAAAATCGTAGGGCTCTTTCAGAACCTGCCCGGAACTGAGGCTGTTGCTCTCCGGCTTGTACGCCTTGATTTCAGCGATGGTGCAAGGCTCCCATCCCCAGGCATGGTCAATCAGCAGTTCGGCATTGATTCCAAATGTCCGGTAAAGCACGTCCTCGTTCCGGAGCGACATCCGGGCGACATCGCCCATGGTGCGCAATCCGAGGGCATTCAGTTTATTCGCATAGCCATGCCCGATACGCCAGAAATCCGTCAGCGGCTGATGCGTCCATAATTCCCGCCGGAACGACTGTTCGTCCAGCTCGGCAATGCGGACACCGTCCTTGTCCGCCGGAATGTGTTTTGCCGTAATGTCCATGGCTATTTTGCAGAGATAGAGATTCGTGCCGATACCCGCCGTCGCTGTAATGCCGGTCGCCTTGAGGACCTCCTGTACCAGTTTCATTGCAAATTCACGGGCGTTCAGATTGTAGAGCCGGAGATACTGCGTCGCGTCGATAAACACGATAAAGTTCGGGCGGAAGAGGCAAAACGTTTGCGTCAAGCAACGCAACCGCCGCTTCTGTCCAAAAGTCGTTGGTGTTTTTTGAAACGCCGAGAAAACTTGACGGTAAAGCAAGGATTCAAACTCAACGAACTATTGAAAATGAACTTGCGGACGGTAAAAGCATACCTGTTGCGAGAACAATTTCAAAAGCTTTGGGAATATCGTTCGCCGGGATGGGCGGGGCGATTTCTTGACCAGTGGTGTCACGCCGCAACTTTCAGTCGGATTGAACCAATGAAGGACCTGGCGAAAATGCTGACCGCCCATCGACCTTTGATATTGAATTATTTCAGGGCAAAAAAGCAGTTCAACAGTGGGATCGTCGAAGGGTTGAACAGGAAAATAAATCTGACTATCAGAAAATCATTCGGTTTTCGGACGCTCAAAATTGCAAAAGTGTGCTTATATCACCAGCTTGGCGAACTACCGGAACCGGAGTTCGCCCACAAATTCTGGTGAAGAGGCAAAAATAAATGGCCGAAAGACAAATATGTCACCCTCAGCGTCGGACCTCACGATGGCGGCGGATTTTCTGAAACTCCCGCGGCGCTGGCCCTGGTGTTCCGTCGCGATCCAATTACCGGCGAGCGCGACCATACCGACCTGATGGTGGATTTCGTCAACCGCCTGTTGGAGCGTTTAACCCCCGAATATCCCAACCTGCATCTTGCCTTTTATCTTTATCACAGCTATGAAAGATTTCCCGTACGTTTCAAGCCGCACCCGAATCTCAGTTTGCAAGTGGCGGATATTTCTTATTCGCGTTTTCACGGCATGTGCGATGCCGCCGTTTCCCCGCAGCGCGCCTATTTCAAAAATATCCTCGAACAATGGGCGAAAAACGGTACGACGATGACGCTTTACCATTACAACTGGAATCTCGCGGATGCCATCATGCCGTATTCGCGATTGCGAATCATCGGCAACGATATTCCATTGGAACATAAAATGGGGATTCACGGATATGGCTGCGAAAATACCCGGACTCGTTCCACCAGTGCGCCGCATGACTATCTGCAGGCTAAATTGATGTGGAACGCCAATGGCGATTGGCGGGAAATCACCCGCCGTTTTTGCGAGAAAGCTTATGGCGCCGGGGCGCCGGCAATGGAAGAATATTTGATGTTTCTATGCCATAAACAGGCAAATAGTTCCGATGAAACCGGTTCCTTTTTTGCTTATCCGTTCATGTATTCAGCCGCGGATGTAGTGAAAATGCGCGGTTTACTGGAGAAATCGTTGGCTGCGGCAGAAAAACCGATGGAAAAATTTCGCGTTCGCATGGCGACGCATCCGGTGGAACAACTGGAGAATCTGCATCGATTCTACCAATTTCTTTATCAATTTGAATTTAAGCAGGTGGATAAGAAAAATAAGCGGCAAATTTCTTGAGCGGACATTGCGAACGTCTTATAATTTTCTGTTATGTGAACCGCTTCCGGCGAATCCAGAAGCTTTCAATCTTTAAAATACCATCCGCCAAACCATTGTCAAGCAACAAAATCACGGAAAAGAACAAAATTTATCCAGTCAACGATCTGCCGAATCGTCACGGCATCGCGCTGTCATCTGTACCTGCGGGATGCGCATCCTGTGCGCGGTCAACCCGCCCGAGGCGATACGGAAGATACTGGCCTGTCTGGGAATGCCGATCCGCGCCCCGCCGATAGCCCCCGCACTGATCGAATGGGGTGATGGTTCCGAAGACATCCCCGTCTATTCGGACGCCTACGCCTGACGGCACGTTATAGCCCTCGCGTACACATCCGACCCTCCGTAGTTCTCCGTGCAGGCGCACCCGCGCCCGCACGCACGACCGGTTTAGCATCCCCGACCGTAAAACGGTGCCATCATACGGTTTCTGACGTCCGCCGTCAACGCCGGGCGTCAGAAAATGCGCCTGACCGGCCCCGGGCACTCCCGCTCCGCCCGGCGATTTGACATAAGCGCCGTTATCCGCTCCCACCGTATCCCGCCTCTCCCTCGAAAATGCAGCTTGTACCTCCTATCCGT
>CAYWZD010000092.1:0-11123 GCA_964462755.1 uncultured Victivallales bacterium
GCGTGCATGTTTTTCCTTCGCCGGAGTTACCTGAACCAGATCAAGACTCGCATACGTTGTGTTCTGCATTTTTCATTTCCTTATTTGAGGATCTAAATAAATCTTTTATTATATAAAATATCCATCCGGCTTGAAAAAACAATATTCAATATATATAATAAATAAACCTTTTATTCACTTTATGGAAAAACTGGGCCATGAAGGAAAAAATTCTTACCCTGATGCGAAAAATTCATTCGGAACTGGAATTGCGGCATTTTTATCTGCCGGAATCGTATCTGCCATACGGATACAAGAAAAAGTCCCAACCGTATGACCGTCTTCTGTTCGTCCTGCACGGAATCAAGAAGGAACCCATGTATCTGCATGGAAAACTGGCCAGGATTCCTCTGGAACGGGGGGATTTTTACCTGATCCGAAAAAATATCTGGGAATATACCGCCTTCGATACTCCGCACGAGTTCTTCTGTATTGTTCCGCATGACGGCTATCTGAGACTGGTCTGGTATCTTATCCGCAAACCGCAGAATGGACACAATCCATGGCCTGAAAATATATGGTTTCATACGAAATCCCTGTCGAAAAGCCTTCTTTATGCGTTTGAAATTCTGAAGAGTCCGGAAATTTCACAAAATCTCTCCGCTGCGGCGGAATGTGCAAAACTGATCCTGCGTCTTTCCATTCTGGAAGCGGAAAAGGGAGAACTGGCGGAAAACAAGGCGCGTCGCACATTCGAGTCTCTCCGTCATTTCGTTGAATTCAACTTCACTTCCCCGATCACACGGGACGAAGTGGCAAAACATTTCCATCTGACGCCGGCGTATGTTTCCCAGCTTTTCCGCAAGTATCTGAAACGTTCATTCATCGATTATCTTTCCGGATGCCGGATTGAACACGCGGAACGTCTGCTTCTCGAAACGGACCTCCCCGTCAAGAACCTCTGTTTCGAATGCGGCTTCGAAAACGAAATTTATTTCATCCGGCGTTTTCGCAAATTGAACGGGCTCTCGCCCGGACGCTTCCGCTCTCATTACAGAAGCTGATTCAAAATGCGAAGAACCATCTTTTCTCCCCAAGAGCACGGGGAATCGGTTCCCGGAAGTTTTTCAGCGCATTGCAACCGACTGACGCATGAGAAGATTGTGCTGGATCAAACAGGGAGAAGGCAATGGCCGCCGTTCGATCAGGGCAAGAAGAGAATCGACGGCGCATTTCCCGATCTTGTCGGCCGGTGTATGCATTGCGGTGACAGGAACCGGAAGGAACAGCAGTTCAGAAGCATCCTCGAACCCGATGACTGAGAATTCATCCGGGATCCTCAGTTTCATGGTATCGCATCCGGTGACGAATCCGGCACAGATGGAGCCATTGGAAAAGATCAGCGCATCCGGTTTCTTGACGGAACACGCGATGGAAACCGCCAGCTGGGTCCCGCTTTCGCGGAGACCGTCTTTGAACTCGATTGTATCGATGTCTTGCTCAGAAATTCCGTTGCTGTGGAGTGCGTCCAGCATCCCTTCGCGGCGGTGTCTGTGAACAATATCCTCCAGGGAAGCGGCCACCAGCATGAATTTCTTATGATTGTGGCGCAGCAGAAGCATGGCGGCTTGATATCCTGCAGAAAAATCGTCGGCGATGATATGGTTGCTTTTGGAAGGAGTATTCGGACGGTCTCCCTTCAACTTTCCGATAACAACCGCGGGAAACGCGGAAGTTTCCGAAAGAAGCTGATGGCAAAAGTCATAATTGGGCGGCGAGCTGATGGCGATGACTCCGTTAATCATGTCACTGGCGCCCAGAATGCATTGTCCGGCGGAGTTCAAACCGATTTTCGAGCGGCAGATCAGTTGGAGGGAATACCCTTGATCCATGAGATCATCGCAGCAGCGCGACAGAATAATGGAATCATAACTGTCGAGGAGCGCTCCATGATAGGGCGGCAGAACGACTCCGATACACTTGCTGCCGGAAGCTTTCCAGCGTGGACGAAACCCGGTTTCCGCCAGGATTGCGTTGATTTTCTCCGCCGTCTTCGCATTGACGCCCCTATGCTGGTTCAGCACTTTCGAAACCGTCGACACGCTGACCCCGGCCATTTCCGCAATGGTATAAACGGTCAGTTCGTCTTTCTGCTTCATCTTCCGCTCCTGTTTTCAACTGTTTCTATTATAAATTACATTGTTTCCATAAATAAATCAACTTTTTTTCAGAAAAAAATCCTTTTTTTCTTTTCTTTCTCTTGATTTTTCAGAGAAATATCCTATAATAAAAAAAGAAACTGTTTATAAAATTTTCAAAAACATAGCAAAAAGGAGACCGATCCTATGAAAACATTGCAAAAAGGAAGAACACAGTCGCAAGGAATTTTTACTTTAATCGAATTGCTAATCGTTATCGCCATTATTGCGATTCTGGCATCAATGCTTCTGCCAGCCCTGAATCAGGCACGGGAAAAAGCAAGACGAATCGATTGCAGCGCGAAACAGAGGCAGATCGGTCTGGCGGACTATCAATACTCCAATGACTATGGTGACTGGATGTGTCCGACCAGTGTGAAATGGAGTTCGGCTCCAAGTTCCAATTATCTGATACTGCTGGCGGATTATCTCCGTTATAAGGCCTCTGATGTCGACTATTCGAGCAGCCATAAATATATTCCGCAACTGATTTGCCCAACCGGGGAAAGGTCGGAAACGGTCAACACCTACTGGGGAACGAACTTTACCCGCAGCAGAAATATTTATTATGACTATTCCGATCCAGGGTCGACTATTTATAGTTTCCGGAAACGTGGACAGTGCGCCCATCCGTCCATGCAGGGAATCCTTGGCGACTCCGGCAACAAGCAAACGAACTACGAATTCAAGTGGACCGAGACCTCAATGCGGGGGCAATTCGGTGCCAGACACTCTGGAGGGATAAATGTCCTCTATGTCGACGGACATTGCGACTGGATGAAAATCATCTCGATGTATTGGGTTGACCTCGGGAAAAAAATGTGCTCCTGTAAAGCAGCCTCTTCTTATTGTATATATGGATGGTGAAATTATGAACGGAAAAAGAAAATGGATTGCCGGAAGCCTGCTCCTCTCATTAAATCTGCTTCTGTGTTCGGGAGAAATTTACTTCATCGGCGATACGAACCGAAACCCGCTTCAATATCGGAGCGGAGAACCGATGAAATTCACCATTTCTCTGGTGGAGGACGGAGTCCCCAAATCCGGAATCCCCCTAAAATGGAAACGAAGGGGTGACGACGGGCGAACGGAAGAGGGAACCGCCGTTTCCGATGCATCCAAACCACTGGTCATCCGCACCTCCATCGGAAAACCCGGATTTGTCCGCATCCTGGTGGACGCGCTCGATGCGAACGGAGTTCCTCTGAAAGGGGGCCATGGGTTTCAGGGCGGAGCCGGCGCGGATGTTGGAAAATTGGAGAGTCTTCCGGAACCGGCGGACTTCGACGCCTTCTGGATAAAACAAAAGAAGCGTCTTTCGCAAATACCGATGAAAACGGTTCTCACTCCGATTCCATCGGAACGGCCCGGCTTCAAGGTGTTTGAATTCTCAGTCAACGGTCCGGGGAAGCTTCCCTCCACCGGATATATCTGTATGAAGTCGGACGCAAAACCGAAATCCCTGCCGTTATGCGTTCTTTTTCCAGGATACGGCCCGGTGGGGTCCGTCAAACCTAATTTCCATGGAGCCCGAAACGCGATTGCCGTTACGGTGAATTCATTCGGACTTCCCAATGGAAAAGATGCGAAATTCTACCGGGATTGTGAAAAACAATTTTCTTTGAAAGGGTATGGATTCAATGGAAATGAAAACCCGGAAACTTCATTTCTCAACGCAATGCTTCTGCGGGATCTCAGGGCGTTGGAATATGTCAAAACGCTTCCCGAATGGAACGGAAAAGAACTGAAAGTCATCGGCGCCAGCATGGGAGCCCTGCGGTCCATTACAATGTCCGCACAGGATCGGGACGTGACTTCCTGTTATGCCGGGATTCCGTGGCTCGCCGATCTCTCCGGAATCACTTTCGGACGTCAACGCGGATGGCGGCCGAACTGGGTCCCGGCTCTGGGATATTACGATATTGTGAATCAAGCGAGACGTGTCCAATGCCGAACCGAGGTGTCGATCTGTCTGGGAGATTACACCTGCCCGCCTTCGGGCGAAATGATTTTTTACAAGAATCTGCATTGCGAAAAGACCCTTACGGTTTCCCAGAACGGGACCCATGGATATATTCAGCCGAATGCGAAAAGATATCACTTCAAAGGAAACATCAAGGAGGAACAATGAACTTGAAAGCTCTCTTGACGGCGGCGCTGATTCCGGCGGCGGCAATTCTCATCGCGAAGGAATACACGGTCGGAAAATATTCCGTGGATTTGTCGCCCCGCAGCAGCTACTCCATTTCCTACGACGGGAACTTGATTCTCCACGCTCCCGTTTTCGTGGCGCACAACGCCCATTGGAAATGGCTGTTCGGCGGCAATTTCCGGCCTGACTTCAAGGCGGAACGATCTCCCGGAAAAATCGTCATTACAGGAACTTCCCGAAAGCCGGGCGTCATGGAAAATTATGTGCAGACGATTATCCTGACGGAACAGGGCGTAACCTGCAAATGGTCTGGCACAGCAAAAACCGCCATTCATTCGATCAACCTCAATTTCGAACTGCCGGAAGGTATCTACGGAAAAAAGCATTTTATCCTTGAGTTGACAAATGGAAAAACCATTTCCGACGGTTGGTCCGAAACCATTCCTGAAAAACCGCGATGGGCCTTTTTCCACGGGATCAGGAAAGGATATTTTGCGGGAGAAAACGGGGTTACGGTAATAGAAGCAACTCCTCCGAACGCCTATATATCCGATACACGCATCGTTAAAAGGACCTACTTTGGAATTAATGTCGAATATAAACTTAAAGCGGGCGAATCGTTTTCTCAAGAGTTTAAAGTCTCCGTCACGGACAAGCTTCCTCTTCAAACTCCACCGAAAAAGAAGTCTGGGGTAAAACCAACTTCCGGCAAGACGGTTAAAAACTCAAAGGAACTTACGAACGGCAAGACGGGACTTGTGCTCGACTGGAAAAAAGGCGGTGTCGAGAAATTGATCCTGACTCCGGACGACGCCAACCTGATCCGGAGCGTCAATCCTTCGGACCATGCGCAAATCGGATTCCAATGGAAAAACCAAGATGGAACGAAATTCAAAGGCAAGATTCGCGGAAACGATACCCTGGTCCGGACATCGGACGACGGCAAAACTCCGATTTCCGAAGCCATCACTCTGAAAGCCGACGAAAGCGTCTTTCACTTTCTCGCGGAAACGGAAAACCGTTCCGGACGGGAATTTTCCGATTCTTTTCAGGGAAAAACCAGTCTGATTCCGGGACGCGCCGAACGGGAATGGAATCCGCAGGCGTTTGCTTGTTTCCTGAAACAGGGAAATCTCCCCGAATGCTTCCGTATCGTAGAACAGTGGGGCGAGATTCAGCGTTCCGATGTGGACGCACTGGCACTGTACGACCGCGAAATGAAATCCGTTTTCGTTCTGGCATTCCCGGAAACCGTCCCGCATAACGTCCGGCTGGCGGTCGGTTCGCAGGACTCTCACGCCGGACGCGACCGCGGGAAGCGAACGAGTCTCTTCTGGACGTTTCCCGCTTTCAAACTTCCCCCCGGACAATCGGCCCGGTGCCGATATGATTTCCGTCTCTTCAAAGGATTGGAAGGCATCTGCGGACTCCGGGGAAATCTGGCCGTCAATGCTCAAAACAATGATGGAAAATGCAAAATTTCTTTCGCCGCCTGCGGCCCTGTTGATGAAACCATTTCCGTAAAAATAGCTAATCAAATCATACCATTTCATGTCAAACTCAATGCGCTTGAATCCATCGAAAAAATCATTCCTATATCAAATACAGGTAATGTGCCCGTTGAATTTTCTTATGCGAATAAGATGTTTGCAAAATGCAATATTGAATTGAAACGCGATCCCGGACTGTCCGCAAAGGAAAAACAGCTGCGGGAGGAAACCGGGAAGGTCTTTGCCCGACTGTCTTATCCCGGCGCGGAAACGCCGGAAAGCCTGACCTGTCAGGTGAAAACGTTCTTCCATCTCGACCTCACCGCCGGGTTCCTGAAATACGATGAATTCGACCGTGCCGCCTCTGAAATCCAGTTGGCGGAAACCGAACTGGAGCTTCTGAAAAAAGCAGTTGCAAAGGAAATAGCGACGCCCGCCGTTCCAAACCTCCGGTCGATGAAGGACATCAAGATTTCGAAGCAAATTCAGGCGGAGGGGCCAAAACTGTATTCGCCCGAGGGAATCCGTCTGTTCCTGCAGGGAATGTGCGACACCGATCAGTTCAACCATGTGAACCGGATTTTTATGCGGATTCCGGACCCGCTCGGACAGCTGGACGCGAAAAAAGACTGGAAGGAAAACCTGAAAAATCCGCGGTTCCGGCGGCTGGCGATCGATCTGATGGTCCGAAACATTCGGAGATACGGCAACGCCCACAGCCAGTATTTCGACACGGTTCAATTGAAGGAGCCGCTGTATCGGAATTTCATGCTTGAATATTTTCATGAACTGGAACGTCAAGGAGTCTGGCTGGAGATATACATTTCCCCCACAGAATGGAATATGTGGACAATGCCCGATGAAATCGACAAGTATGTAAAGACGATAAAGGATTTCATGCCGAGGCTAAATAAGCTGAAAAACATAACGCATACGGTGGTTGTCAGCCCGGAACCTGTGGTTCAAATTCCAAGAACGAATCCAAACCACTGGAAGGAATTCCGTCAGTGGCATGCGGAAAAATACGGCCGGTACAGTTTGGCGAAGTTGGGCTTAAAAACGGACGAAGCTCTGGCAAAAGCAGTGTCCGATGAAAGCACCTATTCCCCCGTCGCCATGCATTATACCCTCTGGCTCAGCGGAATTCTGGAACAGGCGACAGAAAAGATTCTTCAGGTCCAGACCTCCATAGGCCCCGTGTGCCCGATTTATCTGGGCTATGCCTGCTGGGCCACGTGGCCAAATACCCTGACGGGAATTGCCCGGAAATTCATGTTCGATCCGCGAATTCAGGGATTCTGCGTGGACAACTATCTCGGCGGCTGGTGGGGCACCGAATCGAACCCGCCCGAACTGGCATGGACCGGCGACCTTCAATACTCCCGAGCAAAACCCATGATTATGGGAGAATGGGGCAGCGGTGCCGCCATGCCTTCCACTTCCTGGAAACACGCCTTCGAATCCATGCGGCAGAGCTTCGGACGCAATTACTGGGTGCGCGGAGTCGACGGCATGTTCGCTTGGAGCGCCTCTCTGTTCGGTTGGGACAATATGTTCGAACCAGACGGGACTCCTCTTCCGGTGACCCGCGAGTTCATCACGGACCGGGACGCCATCATTTCGAATCCGGTCACCGAACCGTCGAAAGTGCTTCTGGTCTCCAATCTGACCGGAACCCCGAAGTTCATCGGAATTACACAGCAGCGTCTGGCCGCCTCCCTGCCGTTGATCGGAATTGCCGCCGATACCGCCGACTATCGCGATCTTGAAACTTGGCCGCTTTCGGGATACAAAATGCTGATTGTCCATACGGAAGGCATCCCCGCCGAAGTTCTGACGAAACTGAAGAAGTTCCCGGGCAAGGTATTCCTGCTGGGACGCCCCTCAAATATTCCGGATACCGGCGATGCCTCCGGCTGGGTGAAAAATTCGCTCTTTTTGAAAAGTAAAGACGTCCGGACCTCCGGCGGCGGAGTTTCCCGCGCCTATCGGCTCCGGTTCCGGAACCGGTTCGGCAAAATGTCCGGAGAAACCGCCGGGAAATATTTCTTCGCTGCCAACCGTTCGGCATGGATCACCCCGGAGGAGCTCCTTCCGGATGTCGAGGTTCTGGCAACGGCGGGGAAATACCCGGTTCTCATGAAACAAGGCAATCTTTTCTGGCTGACCGATATGCTCGGAATTGGAAATCTGGACATGCCTGTTTCCAGAACGGTTGAATTTCCGGCGATCCAGCCCCTTGAACTTGACCTCCTTTCCAATGCGCTCCGTGAAGCCGGAATTCCCAATCAGCGCGAACCGCTGTTCGTGAAAATCGTCAACGATTCCGCCGTCAGTTACGATCCGCACGCGGGACGGGTGCGATTCCATCACGCCGATGCGTTTTCCCTGCCTGACGGGATGTTCCCACGGGCGTATGAGCGGTTCACAGATGGAATCGTCCTGCTGACCGGAGGCGAGAAAACGATGGAAAACAATCCAGTGGAAATCCGCTGCCGGACGGAGAAAGTGAAAAAGGTTACTCTGGACGGACAAATGACTTCATTCCGGAAACTCAGCCCTGTCCGGATTGCCGTCGATCTGAAAGGGAAAGGATTCGCGGTATGCGATTTGCGTGTCTTTTATTGACAATTCTGGGTCCAGCGGTCTTTGCGGAGGAGTTCACCCTCGGCGACTATGAACTGTCCTGGCCGGCCGGGGGAAAGTTCCGGCTCGCGTATGACTCGGAATATGTCCTGACGAATCCGGGCATCACGGTGACGGATGCGTCTGGAAAACTGTGCTATCGTGCTCCGGCGGGCTACACTCCGCCGATTGCGACGCTCATGCATCCGATGGGCGGAGATGAAGTCATCGGAAATCCGCTGGATGCCGGAGGCGGGAAAGATCATTTGACTTTACTGGGACGGGCGGAAGGGATCGTGTCCATCGACGTTTCCGGCGGGCTGAACAAGGACGGGCTTCTCCTCCGCTGGGACATCCGTCCCGCCAAGGGAATGTGCTTTGCCATGACGTTCGAATTGATTTCCCCGGAAAACCAATGGAAGAACAGTTCACAGGGGGCTTCCACTTTTTTTTCCGAAGGAAGCACAGTTGTGACTCTGACAAGAAAAGAAGGACGTTTCGAACTGGATGTTGCTCGAAAGAAAGAGAAAACATTTGTTTTCGTCCGCGTGTCAAAGCCAACGGTGTTTGAAATACGTTTCAAAGGAAGCAATCCATGAGAAAGACCATTTTTCAGAAGTATGCCGGGAATCCGGTATTGAGCGCGAAAGATTTCCCCGCCGAGGTTATGTATGTTCTCAATCCGGGCGCAGTCCGCTTCGGAAATGAATATATCCTCCTTTGCGATGCGGCGTTGGGCTCCACCGCGATCGTGTTTTGGATGGCGCACAGCCGGGATGGAATCCATTTCAAACCGGAGCCCCGCCCGGTCGAATGGCCGGGGAGCAATCCCCCGGAAGGATGTGTCTACGATCCCCGCATCACCCGCTTCGGAGATGAATATGTCCTCATGTACGCCAGCCATCGGAAAGGGACCAACGGACCTCGCATCGGAGTGGTAAAGACGTATGATTTCCAGACCTTCACACGGATTCCTCAATGCGATTCCGGGATTCCCAACCGAAACGCGGTCCTGTTTCCCGAAAAAATTCAGGGTCGCTACGTCCGTTTCGACCGTCCGATGAGCACGGGCGAACTCGGCGCCGCCGGTATGTGCGTGAGTTTTTCCGACGATCTCTCCAACTGGTATGGCACCCGCCCCCTAATGGAACCCCGTTCTGGAAACTGGGATTCCCACAAAATCGGAGGCGCGGCGGTTCCGGTCCGAACCGACGAGGGATGGCTGGTAATCTATCACGGAGTCGACAATTCCAGCTGCAATAATTTCATCTACCGTCTGGGTGTCATGCTTCTGGATCTGGAAAATCCCCTGAAGATCATTGCCCGGAGTCCGTTTCCCGTCTTGTGGCCAGAAAAACCATACGAATTTTTCGGACGCACTCCGAATGTCGTTTTCAGCTGCAATGCCCTGTTGGAGAGCAATGGAATGCTGCGAATGTATTACGGAGCCGCCGACAGTTGTATTGGACTTGCGGAGGCCGATCTCCGGGAACTGATTGAATTCTGCCGGAAACCGGATTTCCTCGGCAGCCGATTTTTTTCCTTTGCCGGAACCGCCGAGCCGGTTCTCGGCAATTGAATCGGAAAGTTCAGCCGAAGGATGAAACGTGGCTAAGAGAAAGCAATAACAGGCAGAAACGAGCCGAAACCGATTTTGGAACAAGCGGATTTGAAATCCACCTGAAAAGCGACTAAACTTCAATATAAGGAAAACATCATGCCATTCGATGAAGTATGGAATATCGTCCGAAGTTTGGAAAAGGAATCCGAACCGGAATGGAGCCGCTCCCAACACCCCGGGATGAAAAATGCCCTCCGTTTCGAGATGATTTTGAAGGAAATTCCGAAAGGAAACTCCGGACGCTTCCGCATTCGCGGAGAGTTCGGACTGGAATTCGTGGCGGAATCGGAAAAAGGTCTCTGGAAGGAAAAAATCGACGCGGTTCGTTCCCGTTCGAATCGGGTTCATGAAATGTTTGACGACATCGGATTTTATGTCGGTTCCGGCGGAGCCGCGCATACAACGGCCAACTACGAACGAGTGCTCAAGGAAGGACTTCATGGAATACACGATTCGATTCACGGCACAACCTCCTACCACGAAGCGATGCGTATCTCCTTGGAAGCAATGAAAAATTTTGCGGAAAAATATGGATGTTCCGTCCCATGGGAACCGGCACAGACTCTGGAAGAAGCTTTGCAAAGCCTCTGGCTGACTCACGTCGGAATCGCTTTTTCCGAAGGATACGGGTCTTCCCTGTCCTGGGGACATTTTGACCACTACCTGCTTCCCTACTGCGAGGGACGTTCGGATGCGGAGATCGGAGAAGCCTTGACCGACTTCTTTCGGATGCTGGACTGTTCCTCCTTCATGGACGGTGCGATGGCTCTGAATCTCGGCGGTGCCCCTTCTTTCGGAGGCGGCTTCAATCGTCTTTCCAGACAGATTGTCGAAACCATGAGAACTCTCCGGCAGCCGGTGCCGATCCTGGCCGTTCATCTGGACGATTCCATGTCGGAAGAAGATTTCGATCTTCTCTGCTGCCAAGAATTGGCATCCGCCGGTCAGCCGACGTTCTACGGAGAGAATGCATGCCGGACGGCTCTGCTCGAAAAGGGGCTCCCGGAATCCGAAGTGAACCAATGGGCCGTGAATTCCTGTATGGGAATGATCCTGCC
>CAYWZD010000093.1:0-10946 GCA_964462755.1 uncultured Victivallales bacterium
GGCCGTTCCGCTGGAGAGGATTACCCCGGCATTCGTCATCCGTTCGCTGGAAGAAGTCGGAGGCAAACGGGTGCAGACCCGGAAAGATGCGCGGTATGCAACCCTCCTCGAGTCCCTCCGGCACCAGCTTGAGCAGCATCAGGGCAGCCGTCCACTGGTCGAGCTTGCGCTGGAAAAGGCTCCCGAGAAAAAAGAATCCCCGAAATAGCTTACTTCGAGATCAGCCGAAGCAATCCGAGGTTCCTGTCCAGATCCGGCGGATAACGCATGGGCAGGTCGAGCCAGTCAGCCTTCACCATGACCGCCTTGTAGTGGGTGAACGTGTCGAAGCTCCATTTGCCGTGATAGGCCCCGAAACCGCTTGCGCCGACGCCACCGAAAGGCATGGACGGATTCACGAGATGCATGACCGTCTCATTCACGCAGACGCCCCCGGAGGAGGTCTTTTCCAGCAGTTCGTCCAGACGGCGCTTTTTTCCCGAAAAATAGTACAGCGCCAGCGGCTTGGGACGCCCATTGACAAACTGGATCGCCTCCTCGAGCGAATCGACCGGAAGGACCGGAAGGACCGGTCCGAAGATCTCTTCCTGCATCACGGGCGAATTCGGAGAAACATCGGTCATCAGCGTGGGGGGAATGAAACGTTTTTCACGGTCCACGGTTCCGCCGCAGAGGACCTTCCCGCTTCCCATCAGTGCGGCCAGACGGTCGCAATGTTCCGGACTGATGATCCGGGGATAGTCCGGCGAAGCGGCGGGATCACTCCCGTAGAACCGCCGGATGTGGGCAAGCATGGCATCGATCAGCTTTTCTTTGATGGAGGAATGCACCAGCACATAATCCGGTGCGACGCAGGTCTGTCCGGCATTCAGGAATTTTCCCCAGACAATCCGTTTCGCGGACAATTCCACAGAAGCGTCGCTGTCTACAATGCAAGGACTTTTGCCGCCCAGTTCCAGCGTCAGCGGCGTCAGATATTCGGCGGCGGCGCGCATGACGACTTTTGCACCGGAGGGACCGCCCGTATAAAAAATATAGTCATAGGATTCACGGAGCAGTTCGGCGGAAACATCGTGACCGCCCGGAATCACGCTCACATGCTCCGGGGGGAATACTTTTTCGATGATCTCCCGGGCAATCTCCGCGGTGGCTTTCGCCAGTTCCGCCGGTTTCACCACCACGCAGTTTCCGGCGGCGACCGCTCCCGCCAGCGGCGAAAAGAGGAGATGGAACGGGTAGTTCCAGGCGGAAAACAGCAGGACGCTCCCCAGGGGCTCGGGATGAATCATGGCCTTTGCCGGAAAGTTCAGCGGGGAAACCGCGGCCCTGCGGGTTTTCATGAACGTCTTCAGATGGGAGATCAGATAGGAAATGTCTTCCAAGGTCAAGGAAATTTCAGTGGTTTTGGCCTCGAATTCCGTCTTGCCGAGGTCTTCCCGAAGCGCGGCGCAGATGTCCTGTTCGCGTTTTTTGATCTCATCGAAAAGAGCTTTCAGTGCCTGTTGCCGGCTCCGGTAAGAGAGCGTCGCGCCCGAAGCGAAATATGCACGTCTTGCACTGGACAGTTCCTGGAAATTCATGAAGGACTCCTCCGTGTTATCCTGTCCGGGTTTTCAGCGCCCGGCCGTTCTGAGGCGGAGTCCGGAAGGAAAAGAGATGAAAGGACAAAAAAAAAAGAAAACTGAAACGCACCATTTTTTGGGGGGGATGATATGTGATGCATCTCAGTTTTCTACACCCCTATATTATAATCAAAACCCCAAAAAAAGCAAGGGGCCAAACGAAAAAAAAGTAATAAAAAAATTAGATGTTTTTTTCTTATTCCCGGACACGGGATATTTCCGTAACGGAAACCTCCGGATGATGATAGCGTTTCCGATTCAATGTGATGTTCTTATACTGGATCGCCTGAACCGGACACCACTGAAGACAAGCCATGCACTGTTCACAGTGACGGTGCCAGACCGGTCTCTCCGCATCGTCCAGAGAAATGTTGGATGCCGGGCAGACCTTGGAACAGGTGCCGCAGCCGGTGCATTTTTCATCGACATGAAAAGAGGCGTCGGCGGAAGCAAGAGTGGCTACGGCGCGCCGGGCAACGAACTTCAGGAAGGTATCGAACGGGAATACCCGGAGGGGACGTGTCTTCTTGTGTTTCTTCACCGCAATCACGGCAACACGGAGTGCACGTTCCGCCTTTTCAAAAGTCGCTTTCATATGTTTTTCATCCGGCGGCTCGGAAAGCGGGATATAGTTGGAGACCATCCGGATGTGGAAAGAGGCATTCAGGTTGATGTTTTTTTCCTGAAGGGTATCTTCCACAATCGGCAAAGCGGCGCCCGGAAAACCTCCGGAAGTGCAAACCGCGTAAACGAATTTATCGCCCTGTTCCTTCATCGGTTCCACCCGCTCCAGAAACTTCTCGATGATGTTCGGAACGCCGAAGCAGTAGACCGGGAAAAAAATGCCGGTCATTTCCGAGTCGAAAACAATGTCCTGCGAGCGGTCCAGGGAACCGATCGAAATCAGTTCGGCATCGGTGAAGCATTTTGCGAATTCACGAGCGATGTAGAGCGTATTGCCAGTGCCGGAAAACCAATAAATTTTGTGCATAGAATCCCTCCGGAACGTTCTGTTTTCCGGGCGGTGAAGCCGGTTAGGTCCCGCCCGGAAGGCCTTTGTCAATAACGTTTCTGAGCGCTTTTCGCCAATGTGCGGAGCCGCAATGCATTGAGGCGGATAAAGCCGGTCGCATCCTGCTGATTGTAGACATCATCCTTTTCAAAGGTGGACAACTTTTCGTCATAGAGGCTGTAGGGAGAACGGCGTCCGTTGACGTGGCACGCGCCCTTGAAGAGCGTGCAGCGGACTTCTCCGGTGACGAACTTCTGGCTTTCGGTGATCGCGGCCTGAAGCATTTCCCGCTCGGGCGCATACCAGAAACCGTTGTAAACCATCCGTGCGTAGGTCGGGATGAAGGAGTCGCGGAGGAACATGACTTCGCGGTCCATGGTGATCGACTCCATCGCGCGATGGGCCTGATGAAGAATGGTTCCCCCGGGCGTTTCATAAACACCGCGGGACTTCATTCCGACATAGCGGTTTTCAACGATGTCGATCCGGCCGACGCCGTGTTTGCCGCCGATCACATTGAGTTTCTTCATCAGGGCCGCGGGAGAGAGAGCCTCGCCGTTGACTTTGACCGGAATGCCTTTGAGAAATTCGATGGTGACGTCTTCCGGAGTGTCCGGCGTCTTGGAAAGAGGGGTCGTCAGAACGGAAATCTCTTCCGGACAGGCGTTCCACGGATCTTCCAGAATGCCGCCCTCGAAAGAGATGTGCAGCAGATTGCGGTCCATGCTGTAGGGCTTCTTGACGGTGGAGGTCACGGGGATTTTGTGTTCCTGCGCATAGTTGATGAGGTCCGTGCGGGACTTGAACTTCCAGTTGGGATCGCGCCATGCGGCGATGATCTTGATGGAGGGTTCCATGGAATAGGCGGTAAGCTCGAAACGGACCTGGTCGTTGCCCTTGCCGGTGGCGCCGTGGCAAATGGCGTCGGCGCCTTCCTTGCGGGCGATCTCGATCAGTTTCTTGCCGATCAGGGGGCGCGCAATGGAGGTTCCGAGCAGATAGGTGCCCTCGTAGATGGCATTGGCTTGCATCATCGGGAAAATGAAGTCGCGGGCGAACTCTTCGCGGATGTCCTCGATATAGCACTTCGAGGCGCCGGTATTGATGGCTTTCTGATCCAGGCCGGCAAGCTCTTCTTCCTGCCCGACGTCCGCACAGAAGGCGATCACTTCCGCCTTGTAGGTTTCCTTGACCCATTTCACGATCACGGAGGTATCCAATCCTCCCGAGTAAGCAACAACGACTTTCATCTGATCTTCTCCATTCCATTTTTCAGGCGGTTTAACATAACCCTTACAAAATACTACAAAAATCATTTTTTTCAATATATTCCTCGGAATAAATAATGAAATTTGTCCGGACCGGAGTATATTACACGGAAACCCACTTTGGAGGCAGTCGCGCAAAATGGATGAAAAGTTCACACAGGCGGTCGACCGCATCGTCCGGGAGGACTCCCGTTACCATCCGGACGCATATGAATTCATCAACGAGGCGGTTTCCTATACCGTGAAAAAACTGGCCCGGACCGGCAAGCCCCGCGGAGCACGCCACATTTCCGGCGGAGAGCTGGTCGCCGGAACCATGGATCTTGCGGTGGAACAGTTCGGCCCCCTCGCCCCGGACGTCCTCGAAAACTGGGGCGTCTTTTCCGGAATGGACGTCGGCAACATCGTATACAACATGATCGGCGTGGAACTGCTCTCCGCCAGTCCGGAGGATTCCCGTTCCGACTTCAACTGCAATCCGGACCTGATCGGAGAACTTCGCGTCCGTCTGACGTCCCCGGATGTTCCGTCTCCGTCCGACCCGCCCATCATCGCATAGCCCGCACAACGCACAGGGAGAAAAAATTTGAAAAACGACAACGTCCCCGGGATCGCCGAACGGATTCATAACATTCACTGCGACAATGGACTGCGCATCTGCGTTCTTCCCAGAAACGAAACTCCGACCGTCACCGTTCAGGCATGGGTCAACACCGGCTGGATTCACGAGGAAAAAGACCTCGGCTGCGGACTCTCCCATTTTCTGGAACATATGCTTTTTCACGGAAGCCGTCAATATCCCGGTGACAAGGTGGCGGAACAGGTCGCCCGTCTGGGAGGCTTTCTGAACGCCGCGACCTCTTCCGAGTTCACCTTTTATTATATCACCCTGCCGTCCGCCCACGTGAAGGAGGCATTCCTCATGCTGGACGACATGCTCCGGAATCCGCTCTTTCCGGAGGACAAGTTCCTTTCCGAAAAAGAGGTCATCCTCCGCGAACTGGCCATGTATAAGGATTCCCCCATGCAGAATCTTTATGAGCATGTGCTTCAGGAAACCTTCCGGGTCCATCCGATCCGTCTCCCCGCCGCGGGCTACAAAGACAAACTGGAAACCGTCACGCGGGAAATGATGGCGGACTATCATCTGCGCCGTTATACGCCCGGCCGGACCTCTTACGTGATCGTCGGCGACGTAAAGCCGGATTCCGTGCTGGAACTGGTCCGGAAACATACCGAAGGGTGGCCGCGCGGGTGCATGAACGATCCCGTCATTCCGGTGGAACCTGCCTGCTCTTTTCAGCGGAAAATCCGTGTCGAATTTCCCCATCCGCTTGGCTACTGCTCATCCTCCTGGCAGACCCCCGACGCCTCGCATGCCGATCTCCCCGCTCTGAATGTCTTTTCGGACATCCTCGGCAACAGCAGCAGCTCCCGTCTTTACGAAGAACTGGTGACGAAACAGAAGCTGGCGCTGGACGTTCTTTTTCATACGACGGCCATCCGTTCCGTGGGACTCTCCGGCTTCGTCGCCAAAGCGGAGCCCGTCAAGCTCGACAGGGTTTCGGACGGCATCTTCCGCATTCTCGAAAAGCTCCGGGAGGATGGACCGACCGAACAGGAAATGGCCCGGACGCTCACCCAGCAGACCGCCGACTATATCCGGTCCATGCGCACCAACGACGGGCTTGCCAGAATCATCGGCGAAGCCCTGATCATTTACGGTTCGCACGAAGCCGCAGACTTCTTCCTCCCCGCCCTGAAAAAAGTCACGGCTGCGGATGTCATCCGCGTCGGACGCCAGTATTTCTCCGCCGAAACCGCGACGATCGTCGAGCAGGTTCCGCCTGCAAAGAAAACGAAAAAAGCGGATGCGGCGTCCCGGCAGACCGCCCCCGCGCCCGTTTTGAAGAAGCTTTCCGGCGGTCCGCGCTTCATTTACCTGGAAGACCGTTCCCTGCCTCTGGCGGACATCTCCATTCTGCTGCCCGGCGGCGTGCTCTCCGAGAAACCCGGACTCTGGGGCATCACGAAACTGCTTGCGGACACCCTGCCCGCCGGAAACGCCGACTACGATGAAATCGAGTTCAACCGTCTGCTGGACGACCATGCCGTCGAACTTTCCGTCAGCGATGGCAACGCCTCCCTGAAAATCGAGGCAAGCTGTCCGAAGGATGAGTTGGAGTTCACTGTCGGGATGCTTCGCTCCATGCTCTCCTCTCCCGCATTCGGGAAGGACGCCGTGGAACGGGAACGGACCAGTCTGCTGGAAGAATGCAAAAGCAAACTCGTCACCCCCATGTCCGTCGCGGACGATCAGATGCGGAAAACCCTGTTCAAGGGACATCCCTACGGAATCGGCACAGATACCGTGATGGAATCGATCGCAGCCCTCCCCCGGGAGAAACTGGAGGACTTCTACAGAAATGTCTGTCTGACATCGGACAAGGCCATATTCGGATTCGCCGGCGACCTCTCAATGAAAGAAGCCGAACGTCTTGCGAAAACGCTTTCCGCCGCCTGCCGGTGGACAAAGAACAGACACAAGACTCCGCCGCCTCCCCGTTTCCCTTCCGGAGAACTCCGTGTCGAAGCCCGCCTGCCCCGCGAACAGGCAATCCTTTTCCTCTCCATGCCCGGTGCGGAAATCACTTCCCCGGAAGCCGAAATGCTGGATATCCTCAAAGCGGACGCCTCCAGCATGGCCTCCCAGCTCTTCCGGACGGTCCGGAATGAAAACGGGCTGGTCTATTATACGGGCTTCACTCATACGCCCGGAATCGGGTTCAAGGGCGCCATGGGATATTACGGAGGAACCCGTGCGGACGCGGTCCCGAAGCTGGAAAAACTCCTGCGGGATGAAATCCGGAGAATCGTCAAAGAAGGAATGTCCGGAGAAGAATTCGAGAATGCGCGCAGGATGCTTCTGTTTCAACTGGACAACCTCCGGCAGTCGCCCGGACATCTTCTGAGCGCGCTGACGGCATCGGAGTTCACCGGCGCCGGATGCATGGCTTTCTGGAACAGACGTACGGCGCTGGAGAGCCTGACGAGACAAAACGTCAATCGCTCTCTGAAGCGGCTTCTGAACACAAAAAACAGGGTAATCGTATCCGTTCTTCCGGAGGAGAAATCGAAAAAGGGAAGTTCCCCGAAAGGCGAAATCCGACGGAAAGGCAGTGCGGGGACTTGAAAAACAATCCCGTCTCCATTATCTTACCCTTATTCGACAGACAATTTCACCAGCGATCATAAGGATATCGGATCATGTTCAACGGAAAAAAAGTAGTGGTTGTAATGCCCGCATACTATGCGGAAAAAACCCTGCTGAAAACCTATAATGAAGTCATTGCCCAGCCCTTCGTCGACACGGTAATCGTCGTCGACGACGCGAGCGGGGACAACACCTACGAAATCGCCCGGAAGCTCGATCGGTGCATTGCTTACCGCATGGACAGGAATTCCGGCTACGGCGGCAATCAGAAAATGTGTTACAAACTGGCCCTCCAGGAAGGCGCCGACATCGTCATCATGGTCCACCCGGACTATCAGTATACGCCCCTCCTGATTCCCGCCATGGCTTCCATGATCGGAAACGGACTCTACCATTGTGTGCTGGGGTCCCGGATTCTGGGCGGCTGCGCCCTTCAGGGCGGAATGCCCCTCTATAAATATATATGCAACCGTTTCCTCACTTTCGCGGAAAATCTCCTGCTGGGACAGAAACTCTCGGAGTATCACACCGGTTACCGCGCCTTCTCGCGGGAACTTCTGGAAAGCCTGAACTTCGAGCACAATTCCGATGACTTCGTTTTCGACAACGAAATGCTGGCTCAGATCGCATGGACCGGCGCGGTGATAGCCGAGGTCAGCTGTCCGACCAAATACTTCGAGGAAGCTTCCAGCATCAGTTTTTCCAGAAGTCTCCGCTACGGATTCGGCTGCATGAAAGTGTCGTTCCGATATTTCATGGCGGCCCACAGTCCGGTTCGCTGGAAACTGCTGGAAAAAATTCCTCGGAACACCTTGAAACTGAAATGGTGAAACGGTCATGACGGCAAATACCTCGGATCTTCTGGAAACAGCGGCGGGGGTATTGTCGGCTGAAAGATGCGCTCTGGTCTATGACGTTGAAACGTTCTCCGAATCCATCCGGGATTCCATAGACAGCCTTCCCGGAACGATCCGGAACGGGTTTGCGGAAATCATGCTGCTGACCCGGAAAAGTCCAGCCGGAAAGGAAACGGAGAAAGAAGCAAGCCGAGTATCGCTGTTCAAAATCCGGCCGAATTCCGGATACGGGGAACGCCGGAAACTGATCTTCAACTACGCCCGTCGCCGCTTCGACTATCTGCTGGTCGTGAACGGAGAAAATCCTCTCCCGCCGGAAATGGTCATGACCTTGCTCGCACGGCTGAAGGATTCTCCCGATGCTCTCTACGTTCTCCCCGCCTCCGGAAGAAAAACAAAAGCCTATGACGTCAAGACAAATGACACGCCGAAACCCTCGCATATTTCGCGGAGAAAAATGCGGATGACCGCTTCGCTGGCACGTTTCTTCGGCGGTTATCAATACGATTTGATCTTCCCGTTGTGCAGCGTTCTGAAAGTAGAATCCCTTCATGATCTTCCATTCCAATACAATGATGATTCCGAGGCGTTTGAACTGGAGCTTTCCATCCAGATGCAGATGGCTGAAAACCATGTGGAAAAATTCCCGGTAAGCAAGTCTTTTTACGCCTCCCATCCGCCCCGGATATCCCTGTGGAGGCTGTATTACCGGATTTTCCGTTCCCTCTGCAAAATTCGTTTCATGCGGTATGAAATCTTCTTCGACCCGCGTTTCCATGTCCTGCCTCAACATCTGGACGCCAAGGGAAAATACCGGCTGCATTATGTACCGAAAA
This sequence comes from uncultured Victivallales bacterium, assembly GCA_964462755.1. GTDB lineage: Bacteria > Verrucomicrobiota > Lentisphaeria > Victivallales > UBA1829 > SIG94. The sequence continues at coordinate 8,810 of CAYWZD010000093.1, forward strand.
GAGCCGGAACTTCCATCCACGGAACGATTCTCCGCCATGACTTCGGCGGCACACGGAAAATTCTCGACATCGGCGGGGGCTGCGGCGAAGCGGTTGCCTGCCCCCTCGCTCAAAAAGGCCATGACGTCACCGTGATCGATCTGATCGTGGACTCGAATAATTCGCTCACCCGTCAATATCAGGTGGATTTGAACGATTCATGGGCTTCCCGTTTTCCCGCGGAAAAATACGACGTCGCCCTTGCGTTGGACATCCTGGAACACCTGAAATCTCCGGAAAACGCCGTGCGGCAGATTCGGGACATGCTTCCCACGGACGCCGAACTGTTCGCCAGCACGGGAAACATCGGTTATTTCATCACCCGGTTCATGCTCCTGCTGGGATTCTTCAACTACGGACGGCGCGGCATTCTTGACATGACCCACATGCGTCTGTTCACGGTGGCGTCCTTCAAACGCCTGTTCTATAATGAAGGATTCGAGATCGTGAAAGTCCGTGGATTCGGTCCCCCCATCGCCGACATTTCCAGACAATCCCGCATTCTCCGTTTCGCCGACTATATTTCCTCCGTGGCCGCCCGTGTTTATCCTCCGCTGTTCGCCTATCAGATTCTGGTGATTGCACGCCGTAAAGTTCCGCTGGATGACCTTGAAAGAAAAAAACAGCAGGATGCTCCATGAAAAAATTCCGGACCTTGATTCATGCATTCATACAAAACCTCCCGCAATCCCCGAAAAAAATATATATTCTTCTAGGGATCATTCTTCTGGCTGCCCTGCTTCCCCGCATATATCTGCTTACCACCGTTACAGACACCGAGTTCCTTCACAATGACGGCGGGGAGTATATGGAAATCTCCAAACAGCTCTCCCTTGGAAACGGTTTTTCCCTTTCCTATTACCGTTGGTATGAAATTCCGCGTCCGGGCCAAAAAGACGCGCTGCATACGGACCTGTCCAGACCCCCTCTTTTTCCTCTTCTTGGAGTCCTCGCTTTTCTTCCGCCATGGAATCCGCTTCTTTCTGCAAAAGCCCTATCTCTGCTGCTTTCCCTTCTGACAATTTACTGTGTTTTTCTTCTCGGCAGGGAATTCCACGGAGACTTGTGCGGCTTGCTTTCGGCGGCATTGTTTTCTTTTTATCCATATTCCTTTTATTATGCAGGCTCATGGTCAACGGAAAACCTGTTCCTGATTCTGGTGACGCTGGCATTCTTGTTCCTGCTGAAGTCATGCAAAGGCAGACTTGATCTTTTTCCGTATTGCGCTGTGTTTCTGGCGCTGGCCGCATTGACACGCCCGACTGCCACCCTGCTGCCTGTCGTGTTCATCGCCATTCTGGCATTCTTTCTGCGCTCGAAACACATATGGCGTGAATTCGGAAAACAGGCGCTCCTTTTCTCCGGAATCTTTGTGCTGATGATGATGCCGTGGACCATCCGGAATTATAAGGCCGGCGGCAAATTCACGCCCATGACCTATTACGGGGGGTATGCGTTCTGGCTGTCGTCCTCCGACATTATTTACGAAACTTACCGGACGATGGACACGCCCGAATACAAGAAAGTCACGGACGAACTCTGGAACCGCCTTCATGCGGAACGTCTTGCAGAGCTGAAACAGAAAGGAGTCTATGACTTTGTCGAGGCTTCCCGCTACTGGAAGCAGTGGGGGCTTGAATACATTCACAACAATCCCGACAAAATGATTTATATTCTGAAGGAACGCTTCTTCCATTACTGGAGGATGTGTCCAAACCTGATCGGGCTTTCCCTGAAACAAATTCTGTGTATCCGTATCTACTTCACTTCGCTCTTCATTTTGGCGCTCGCCGGACTGTTCCTTCTGCGGAAACGCAAGGAAACGCTGATCCTTCTTTTTCCGCCGTTGTTCGGGCTCGCTATATCGATCCCTTTTCTGGTGGTTCTCCGCTATCGGTATCCCTTCTTCGCACCCTATGTCTGCATATTTGCGGCTGTCGCCCTGACATGGCTGACAATGAAAATTACCGGAGGGGAGCCGCAGGAACCGTTTCCTGCCGGAAAAAAGGCTCTGCCCCCATCAAGAAAGTGAAATTATTTTTGAAAAGACTATTGAAAAAATCATCACCCGGCCGTACTATATAGCACCTACAGATTT
>CAYWZD010000094.1:0-10935 GCA_964462755.1 uncultured Victivallales bacterium
CGCTTTCCGGGTCCAGCGAACTGGTCGCCTCGTCGAAGATCAGGATCGGCGGGTTTGTCAACAGCGCGCGGGCAATCGCCAACCGCTGTTTCTGTCCGCCGGAAAGGTTGGAGGCGTTTTCCTCCAGAACGGTGTCATACCCTCTGGGAAGCTTTTGAACGAACTCGTCCGCTCCTGCCAGTTTTGCGGCGTAGATCACCTCTTCGAGGGAAGCGCTCTGCTTGGGAAGGCTGATGTTCGCGCGGACGGTTCCGCTGAAGAAATAATTTTCCTGAAGGACCACGCCGATATTCCGCCGCAGATGAGCCTTGTCGAATTCCCGGATGTCGATGCCGTCAATCTTGATCAGCCCGCGCGACACCGGATACAGACCGAGCAGCAGTTTGGTCAGGGTCGTTTTTCCCGATCCGGAACGTCCCACCAGCCCCAGAGTCATGCCGGGCGGCAGTTTCATCGAAAAGCCGCGGATGACTTGCGGCAAATCGGGACGATACTGAAAACTGACGTCCTCGAAATCAAGCTCTCCCTTGAACGGATTCCGGACCCCTCCCCCCGCCGGTTCCTGAGGGGTGTTCATGACGATTCCAAGCATGCGGACGGACAACGCGATCTGCTGATATTCATGGATCAGCCCGACCATCTTCACAATGGGACCAGTCACCCGGTTCGCCAGCATCTGGAACGCAATCAGGGCTCCGATGCTGAGCGTGTGGTTGAACACCAGATAAGCGCCGACCCAGATTACGGAGACGGTCATCATCATTTCCAGCATCTGGCTGAGGCTCTGGGCGGCCATTGAAATCTTGCCGACACGGAAATACGATTTGATGGCATAAGCGCTTGAGTCGTCCCAGGACTTCTTTTCCACCGGTTCCAGCGCCAGGGATTTGACCGTCCGGATGCCGTGGATGGACTCCACCAGCATGCTCTGGCGTCGGCCCTCCGCCTGATACAGTTCATCCAGACGCCGCTGGAAGGGCTTGATCAGCAGGGCGATCACAAAAGTCATCAGAACCGAAAAGCCCAGCACGATCAGCGTCAGCGGCACACTGTAGAACAGGAGAAACGGAATGAAAACGCACAACGACAGCAGGTCGAGGATCGTGAAGAAAAGATTCCCGGACAGAAATCCGCGGATCTTTTCGGTCTGCTGCATGTGTTTGAGAAGCACGCCCGAAGGAACCCGTTCAAAGAAATCCACCGGAAGCCTCATGAGGTGCGCGAAGGTCTTCATGGCCGTGGAAATGTCGATCTTGTTGGTGGCGAACAGCAGCAGATAGCTTCGGACATAGTTGATCAGCGCGTTGAAGACAATTGCCAGAAGCACGCCGATTCCGATCACATTGAGCGTGTTGTACGCCTGATTCGTCAGGACCTTGTCCACCACAATCTGGAAAAACAGAGGAATGACGAGGGAAAAAATCGTCAGCAGCACAACCATGAGAATGATTTCCCCGAAAACCGCCCGGTTCTTGATGAATTCCGGGATGAACCAGCGCAGGGAAAACGGCTGGCTTTCGTCGGAAAGCTTATAGACTTTTTTCAGCAGGATGAAGTCGCCGGAAAAAAGAGCTTCAAACTCTTCGCGTGTCATGAATTCGAAACGGTCCGGAGTCATGTGCCGCGACGACTCCGGGTCCAGAATGACCGCCTGAAAACGGCCGTCCTCCAGTTTCTTCATTCCGCACAAAACCGCCTGTTTTCCGCTCTTCTTGACCGCGATCATCGGAAACACCGAAGCGCTTCCATCCAGTTCTTCCCAGGTGAGAGCAACCCGTTTCATCTTGAACTGATAGTCCGAAACGATCTCCCGGAACAGTGCGTCGCGCACCTCTTCCTCGCCCACCGCATACCGGTGCATGACCTCGCGGATGTCCACCGGCGTATTGTGATGCGCCGCAATCGCGGAAAATGCATACAGTTTCGTCTGTTTCGAATGATCGATCTGCACCAGATTGCGGAAAAGAAGGAACTCGTTCGAAAACCGCTCAAGAAGCTGGCTGGACGGAACCTGTATCATCTTCGGAGACTCCCCTGCCCCGACGGACGGGTCGAAAATAACAGTCTTTTCGGAGGAAAAAACCGGGCGGCTGTCCGGAATCAGAATCCAGGACTCATTCGACAACCGGGCAATGACAGGCCCTGAATAGGTTTTCAGAATCTGGACATCGGAACTCTTCTCCGGCCGGAGTTTCTGTTCCTCCGACAGCCGAAACAGCGTGTCGCCCGGAGATTCCCGATAAGCCTCCTGAACGCTTTTCGTCACCAGTGCGGCGAAATTCACATCCCGCCGGAATTGCGCAAAAAGCATCCGCAGACAAAGAAGTCCGCTTGAATCGTGGCGTTCATCCATGATGAGTCGTTCTCCCAGTTGTTTTTGCGGTCTTCGGAACAGTCTCCGACGACGTATTTTTTCTGGCGGGGACCCCGATGTAAGTCCCGGAAGATTCCAGGGAATGAACCACAACGGCTCCCGCACCGATGACGACCTCGTTTCCGACCCGCACGCCGTCAATCACCGTGGCGCCCGCCCCCAGCAGCACCGATTCCCCGATGACCGAATATCCGGCAACCGAGGCATGGATCGAGATATGCGTATGCGCCCCGATCTTTGCGTCATGCTCCACGACGGCATGCGTATTGACAATGGAGTTGTCTCCGATTTCCGCCCCCGGCCCGACATAGGCGCCCGCACCGATGAAAACGCCGTCGCCGAGTCTGGCATATTCCGAGACTTCCGCACTGTCCGACAGTAATGCCGGCAGAGACACGCCTTTCTCCCGGAGTGTCAGAAAAAGCTCTTTTTTCCGGGCAAGGTCTCCCGTTGCCACATGCCGGGCCATCCGTTCGTGTCCGGGGATGTCCTCCGCACAGGGAAGAACCGGAAAATCCATGATCTTTTCGTCCGGCGCGGCATTGCCGTCGACAAAAATGATCTTCCATTTTTTCTTCACGGCGGCGGCAACGCTTCTCGCATGTCCTCCGCAGCCGTGAATAATCAGCGTTTCCATTGTCTTCTCCCTGAAGCTTCCGGGTTCACATCGAATTCCGGTTGGAATCCGGCTTTTCCCGCCTTGTTTTTTCCCCATGCCGGAGAATCTCTTTTTCCATGATGGAAAGGAACTCTCCGGCGGTCTCCTTCCATCCGGGAGACGTGAAATGCGAAATGATATGTTTCTGCTTTTCAACGTGTTTTACCGGATCGGCGAGCACCTCCCGGATTTTTTCCGCCAAAGCGGCGTCATCATCGCAGTCCACCCAGTTCAAGTCCGCCGTTTCCAGCGACAGCCCCCTCTGGGCCAACGCTTCCCCGATGCCCGCCGCCCGTGTGTGAATCACGGGCAAACCGCCGACCAGAAGAGCCTCCAGACATTGCTGGGCAATGCCGGGGCCCTCGGCCCGCGTGGTGACCACTTCCAATGCGGCATACTTGTAGAGGGCGAACAAATCCGCTTCGGGAAGCACCCCGGTTTCCACAATATTCTCTTCCAGATCATTGGCAGCGATGTAAGTCTGTTCCTCGCTATTCCCGTTGAATGTCCCGGTGGTGACCAGCTTGAGCTCCAGTCCCGAGTCCTTCAGCCGCCTGATGGCCTTCAGGAGAAGGAGAATGTTTTTATTGGAGCGGATCAGGGAAGCGAATGGGACATACGGGCCTTCGATCCGGAACTTGTCGCGAAAGACTTTTTCCGAGGGAATCCCGTTGTTTTCGAATTTCCGGAGGATGGGAGGGATTTTCAATGCGCGGATCTGTTCTTTTTTCAAGTGCGGAAGACATCCCAGCAGACAGGTGTCCCGGATGAAGTTTGAATAGCAGGTGAAAAAAGCCCCTTCCCGTGCAAGACGGTCGAGGGTTGCGTTGGCGCCTGCGATCAGTTCATCGACAGCCGGGATGTTTTTCTTGAAAGCATCCCTCAGGATCATGTCCTGACGATCGTGAATGAAGAGGATGGCCGGTCCGGAAAAAGTGACTTCACTGTTGAGACAATGAGGCGAAATACTGATGAATGCGGCATCCGCGCCGGAGGCGTTGACAGGAGGCTTCAGTTCCCTGCGGAAAGAAAAAACGGTTCGCTTCCATTCTTCCTTTCTCTTCGAGAGTTCTTCTTGTCCCTGAAATGTCAGAGCGGCCCAGCCTAGACGGAAAGACGCCGAAAGGAATTCCGGAACGGAAATGAACTCCATGGGTTTCAGTCCCGTATACCGGACTTCCGTCAGAACGGTCACGCGTCCGCGGTATTTTTCGAAAAGATTTCTGTATGCATTCCGGATTTCAGCAAGGTTGCTTTCGTAACACCAGAACTCCAATGACAAATCCGGCCGCGTCTCCAGCAAGGCGTCAAAAAGGAAACGGTTGAACACGGTGATGCCCTCGCGGTAAAGCTGCAGCGAGATCGTGTAAGTCATGTCGAAACCGATTTTCATTTCATCCTCGCAATGTAAAAATTAACGGACCGCCGCCGCATATTCCGTGGCGACATCCTTCCATGATCTTGCACGCAGACTGGCATAAAGACTTTCCTGCCGCCGATATAATTCTTCCCTGTGAAGGAGTCCCCAATGGATCTGCCGGACCATGTCGTCCACATTGTACGGATCAAAAAGCATCCGTTCCGCAAGGTCGCCGGAAACATATTCTTCCACGACAGGAATTTTAGACATGACAGACGGGGTCCCGACAGAGAACGCTTCCGAAAAAGTGAATGGGAAACCTCCCTCGAACAAGGTAGGATTGACGGCAAGTCTGGCGGAATGATACAGGGCAGCCAGCTGGGCATTGCTCAGGTTCGGGGCAAAGATGACATTGTTGGTCATATTGTTGTCCCTGATATAGTTGGTAATGGAAGAGGGATCGTTCATCGTCAGCACCAGCTTGATGTTGCAGTATTTCTTCATGATGAGCTTGTGGCAGGCCTGAACCAGAGTCATGACATTTTTATAGGGCCGCATCTGGGAGGGATATATGATGTAGTCAAAGGAAGTGAATTCATACCGGGCCAGATGCTGGTATGCTCCGGAACGCAATGAAGTGAAAGTGTTCTTCAGAAGTTCGGGCTTCACGTAGTCCGACATATCCGTCGGAGCATGGGGAATCACATGAATCTGACTGGAAGAAAAACCATGATATTTCATCAGCTGCTCTTCCTTGACAAAACGGCTGTATGTGATGAAATTGCTTTCCTTTCTCAGAATGGAATTGATGCCGTCAACCCGTTCCCGGATGCCAAACAAGGAACACATATGCAACGGAAACGAAAGATACACCAGGTCGGGGACAACGGTCACTTTCGGTTTTATGATGCCGGTCGATTCGTTCCAGAACACGGTCGGCACGATCCATTTCTCGATGTCGGATGCATTGATCTTTCGGATCAGCGCTGGAAGTTCCTGATGCCGATACGCCTGTCTTACGTTCTGGACAAGAGGAAAAAACCGCAATGCCCTGAAATCTTTATTGGTCACCGCCATGAAAATGTTCTTCAACTGCACAAGTTTGTTCTCAGGAACGATCCATTTCTTCAAAAGAAGAAGCAGTTTACAGAAGACGGCGACAATCAAACATCCCAGAAACCAGATAACGCCGCCAAGCGCAATCAACGGAAGCAGCAAAACGAAAAGCAGCGCATAAAGAATTGCCAGACTCCATGAGTTTGTAACCAGCATGGAATAAAACCAGGCGGACACAAGATTTCTGACAGCCGTATAAAAACGCCGGAAGAGAATCCTGAAATCAGTCTGTAGCCTGACGTGAAGGCGGTTGGAGAAGAAATCCATCACCTGAAAAATCACCGGAGGGGATGAAGCAACATAGAACAAATTGACTTTCTGTTCGAGATTGTTTTCCCGGAGAAATTCCTTCATAGACTCTATATGCCAGCTCGGGACGGCAATGGACGGGGTATATCCGGCGGCGACAAGTCCTTTCAGAAGGAATATCTGGAAGCGCCCCAATCCTTCCTTGTGCAAGTCCACCTTGGGATCATAAGCCGTATAAATTCCTATCTTTTTCATCCGTCGATCACTCCATGCATCGCAGCTCCAACTTTTTCCGTCATGTTCTCGAAATCCAGCCGCTTCATTTCCGGGAATCCGGGAAGCTTTCCAATCAGCTCTTCGCGGTTTCTCAGGGTCCGGATCATGGCATCCGCAATCGAATCCACATCATACGGATCATACCACGACGGCTCGACTTTCAGATAATCCGCCAGTTCCTGTATGCCGGGGTATCTGGCCGAAATGCAGGGAACCCGGAAGCTGGCGGACTCCATTGCGGCATACGCGCCATTGTCGTATACGGAGGAAAGCAGGACCGCATCCGCATTTTTCATGGTGGTCAGAAAGGCATGTCTCGGCATTTCTCCGGCAAAAAACACCCGCTTGCGGATGTTCGGGTTCTGTTTCAGGAATTGCTTGAACTCCCTGACATTCGGGTATTCAAGGAAGTCGTCGTTGCCGGGGTCCAGACGGTCTGTAAGGACGCCCGTAATCACCAGAAGTTCCTTGTCGTTGATGTTTTCCTGACAGAACTTCTGGAACGCCTGGATGACTCGGACATGGTTCTTGTGCTCCGACGAATTGCATGCCCACAGGATATAATTCCGGGAAATCTCCCCGACCTCTTCACTTTTCGTCCGGAGGTTTTTGCCGGCTCGCTTGAACGAATAGCCGTCCCGGTGTTTTTCCTCCGGCTCGGCGAGGTAGTTTTCTATTTCCATGAAAGACAGCTCAAAAGGAAGACGGACGACCTTGTCTTCCGGGTATCCCACATACGACACCACATCTTTTCCGGTCGCTTCGGTGGTGACGAACACCTGTTTGGCATTCCGGACAAAGTGAAGCATCCGTTCTTCATAATTTTCCGGAATGAAGTTATGGTCGACATATCTTTGCAGATAGTCGTAAACGATCAGGCTGTAAGGCTTTTCCGTCATCCGGACATTTGACTCGGTGCGGTCGGAAATGAAAATGAATTCATCGCATTCCTGAAAGAAATTAATGGCGTCGTTCAGCAGGAAATCCGGCTGGGTCCTCAGTCCGGTCCGGCAGAAAAAGTTGCTGGTTATCTGGAATTCAGGCTGGAACGGCAGATATTGGAAGGTCTTTATGGGGACGGACAGAGGAACTTCTTTCCGGATTTCCTCCACAATGTCCAGCTTGAAAAAGGGTTTGGTCGTATCCAGATATTCGCTTGACAGTCCAATGCTGAGTTCAACCTTCAGCCGGAGAAACATCTGGATGATCTGCTTGAAGGCCTTCAGGGTCCCTCCCCCGATATATGGATGCTGCATTACAATTCCGATCCGTTTCGGACGAACCGGAATTTCAAGCGCTTTTTCAAGGCAGGGAAACAACAGATTGTAATAGTAGTATTTCTGGAAGTCGAGGTGGAAATTCTTCTTCAGGACCTCCTGCGTATCGAGAATATAACGGCGCAGCACCCCATCTCCTCTCACGATTCTTTCGATTTTTTCGCGTGCCTCCCCCGGAGAGGAACAGCAGCCGGGAAGCTCTTGGGCCGACTCCAGTCCGGCCAGATATCCCTCGCGCATGAACAAAACCGGCATGTTGTGCATCAGCGCCTTTATGGTTGCACGGTCAATGACCGCGGCATTCTGCGACGGATCGAAGTAAACAGCACATTCCCGATAGAGAGCCTCTTGCGCTTCTTCCGTCTCTCCCCAGACTTCCGCACAGTCCTCCCCGTGTCTGACGCTTTGAGGGCCGAGGACACAGAAAGGAATCTCCTTGCAGAGCTTCCGGAGAGCCTGAAAACGGTCATTGGCATCCTTGCATGAAAGAACTTCCGGACAGGAGAAAAGCACCGCGTTCCGTCTTGGCTCAGCCGGTTCCGACGCCTCCTCGGAACGGAAAGGGAACATCGGCGGGAGCCATATGGAACGATTCATAAACACTTCAGCCAGATACGGCGGGATATTCTGTATCATGGAAAGAAGCAATATTCTGGAACGCTTTTCATAGAAGGAAGCCCAGAAACTGGATGCCGGGGGAAACATTTCCTCAATTTTACGGGAATCTCCGAACAGCGCGCCATAGGCCATTTCCCGCAGGAGGGTCACTCCTGAAAAGAAAGAAACCAGAGAATCCGCGAGGTATTGGTTGAGTTCGCCCATGGCAATCGGGAAATTCCGGTTGACGGCCTCGATGATTTCCGGAGAGAAATAATGTCCGAAAAAATCGAAACGGTCCAGCAGTTCGCGGTCTTTTTCCGGGATGGTGCTCCGCGGCGGGACTTCGCCTTCCTCCCCGGGAAGCGACGCGGGAATATAGACTTCAAAACCGGTTTCCCGGAGAAAGGGAACCTCCACCTGCCGCAGAAGGCGGTCCCGGCATAGCCAGAGAATTCTTTTAGTTTGTGACGGCATAATGCGACTCCATCAGTTTTTTATAGTAATCGACAGACTGGTGGATGGGGCCGTCATATCGGATCGTTCCATGGTCGAACACCAGGCCGCGGGTGCAGACATTCCGGGCTGTTTCCCAGTCATGGGTGGCAAAAACCAATATCTGCGCCTTCTGGATCAGTTCCATGATCCGGTTCTGCGCCTTCTTCATGAAGTTGATATCCCCTGCTCCGAAAATCTCATCCAGCAGAAGAATCTCCCCTTCCAGATAGGTCGAAATGGCAAACGCCAGACGCACCTGCATTCCGGCGGAATAGGTCTTCAGGGGATAGTCGATGAATTCTCCGAGGTCGGCGAATTCAATAATGTCCCGCGTATGCGCGCGAACCTCTTTCGGAGACAGTCCCATCAGCAGGCCGCGGTAAAGGATGTTTTCCCGTCCGGTGGCTTCGCATTCAAACCCGATGCTCAGTTCAAAAAGAGCCCGGACGCGTCCCTCGACGATCCGAATCCCGTCCCGAACCGGATACAACCCGGCAAGCATCTTCAGAAACGTGCTTTTCCCGGCTCCATTGTGGCCGAGCAGAGCCACACGCTCGCCTTCCCCGATCCTCAGGGAAACATCTTTCAGGGCATGAATGTCCTCCCGCGTCATGGAAGAGCGGCGCGGACGGCATAAATTGAAAACCGTTTTCTTCAGCGACCGTTCCCGAAACGCGAGTGACGAATAATATAGATTTACATGGTTTAATTCAATGTTCGGCATAGTTTAAAAATAATATACGGTGGTCTTTTCCAGTTTTCTAGTTGCGAAAACAGCAAAAATGAAAAAAATCAGGAACAATCCAAGACTCCAGCTCCAATTATCAAAGGTCGGCCATTTTCCGGACAGAAGCGGAGCCCTGATCAGTTCAAGCAGATGATAGATCGGGTTGTATACAAGGAAAGGGCGCAATTCCGGTATTTTGAATGTCTCCACGGGGAAATAGATCGGCGACGCAAACCAGAGCGCCTGCATGACCAGGGTCAGAAGAGGCACCAGATCCTGAAAACGAATCCCGTAAAAACCGGTGATGATCGAATACATCCAGCCGGACAGCAGATAAATCAGAAATGCGGGCAGCAGCGAAAGCCAGCAGAAGCCGAAGTTTTCGGGAAATATCAGGAGAGACCAGACCAACAACCCCGCCATGCCGAGAAGCATGTTGATGAAGGCGGTGAGGGTCGTGCGCAAAGGATAGATCGCCAGCGGGTGGTTGAACTGCATGATGTATCCTGCCGCGTTGGCGATCGACATGCATCCGCATGTGGCGCAGATGCAGAAAAAGTCCCAGAACACCATCCCCGAAAAAATATACGGCGCAAAAAACTTCATATCCATTTTGAAGATGCGCGCCAAAACAAAAGTCAGAATGCCGGTCATCGCAAGCGGCTGGAGAATTCCCCACAGTATCCCCAGATACGACCGCCTGTATTTTGCCCGGATGTCGGCCATTGCCAGATGCCACCAGAAATAACGGCTCTTGTAGATGCCAAGACAATATCGCAGCATGACTAATCTCCTACAGTGGCTCCGGACCGGTTGAAAAGGCAGGGAGAAAAAAAGAAATCCCCCTCGTAGGGAATGGCATTTCTTTTCCGGAACAGTCGGATTACGGAGAGTCTGACGTCCCGCGGCGGCTCCCCTTCCCCGGCACGGGATGGAAGTGTTCCTTTCATCCGTTTTTCTCCAGTTCCTGCTCCAGCGCCTCAATAACCGCCATTTGCTGTTCCCGGGTCATTGCCGGAAAACTCGGAAGATTCATTCCTCCGGCCGAAATCCGTTCCGCGACGGGGAAGGTTTCCCCCGCCGAAAACGACTCATACATCGGCATCGTATGAACCGGATAAAACGCGGGACGGGTTTCGATCCCATGCTTTTCCTTAAGGTCAACCAGCAGGGAATCCCGACGGGCCGCATCGTCCAGACAGATCGTTGCCAGCCAGAAACTGCTCCGCACGGATTCATTTTCCCACAGCATGCGCAACGGCAGACGGCGTTTTTCAAACTCCTCATGATACAGTTCCGCAATATCCCGTTTCCGTTTCAGGATGTCTTCAATATTTTCCATTTGAGCCAGACCGATCGCCGCCTGGATATTGGTAATCCGATAATTAAAAGCAACAGCGTCATGCCAGTAATATTTTTCCGCACAAACCCCTTGCCCCTTGAGATGGATCAGACGTTTTGCAATCTCTTCATCTTCGGCGACGACCATTCCGCCTTCTCCGGTCGTGACTGTTTTGTTTCCGAAAAAGCTGTAACATCCTACATGACCGAAGGTTCCGACATGACGATCTTTCCATGTCACGCCGAGAGCTTCCGCACAATCTTCGATCAGCCATAAATTGTGAGCCCGGCAGAAATCGGAAAGGATGTCCATATTACAGGAAATCCCGTAGAGATGAACCACTATCACCGCTCTGGTTTTCGGGGTGAGCTTCCGCCGCAGTTGCTCCATATCCATCTGCCAGTCGTTCGGGGAAGAATCCACAAAGACAGGAACCGCCCCCACATAGGAAACCGGATTGA
>CAYWZD010000095.1:0-10894 GCA_964462755.1 uncultured Victivallales bacterium
GCTCCAGTCCGGCGGCTTTCGCCAGATCCGAATTGGGCCTTACGCCGATGCTCATTACGACCAGATCGGCCGGGAGTTTTTCATCGTTGTCGAGGACGACGGAAAGGTCCGCGCCGTTCTTTTCGAACGACAGGACTTTGCGTCCCAACTTCAGGGCGATTCCGAGCGAAGAAAGCTCCTGCGCCAGCGGCGTCGCCATCTCGCGGTCGATGGTCGGAAGAACCTGATCCATCATTTCCACAATGGTGACATCAATGCCGCGTTCCAGAAGATTTTCGGCGGTCTCGAGGCCGATGAAGCCCGCGCCTACGACCACCGCTTTTTTCGCGCCCGCTTTCATCCGGCCGATGATCGAATCCATGTCCGGAATGGTCCAGAGCGGCAGAATCCGCTCATCATCGCTTCCGGGCATGGAGGGGACAATCGGAGTCGATCCTGTCGCCAGCAGAAGCTTGTCATAGGATTCGGAAGAAACCGTCCCGTCGGCGCCGCGGATTTTTACTGTTTTGGCATTCCGGTTGACTTCGATTGCCTCGCTTTTCGTCCGGATGTCGATATTGAACCATGCCTTGAACTTCGCTTCCGGCATGACCAGAAGCGATTCCCGTTTCGGAATGATTCCGCCCAGATGATACGGAAGTCCGCAGTTCGCGTAAGAAATGTAAGGTCCCCGTTCCAGCAGAACGATCTCCGCATTTTCGTCCAGACGCCGCAGCCGGGCCGCCGCACTGGCGCCGGCGGCGACCCCGCCCACTATGATATACTTCATGTTAATCCGCCCCTGTGTTGAAACTGTTTCCCGTTATTGAAGCGCTACGATCAGATCGTCCGCCGACTGCACTCCGGTGAAGCGATCGGTCTGCTTTCCATTCTTGAAAACGATCAGGGTCGGAATCGTCATCACGTTGAACTGCTGTGCCAGCTGCGACTGTTCATCGACGTTGACTTTGGCGACCACCGCACCCGCGGGCACCTTGCCGCTTTCGACCATGGCGTCGAGAATTCCGAGCTGGCTGCGGCAGGGACCGCACCACGGTGCAAAGAAATCCACCAGAATGGTGCCGCTTCCGGTCGCTTTCATAAAATCCGCTTCCGTCAGAACCTGAATCTTTTCACTGCTCATTTCAAGCCTCCTTAGTATTTGCTGGTTTGAGCCTTTTTATTTATTTCGATATCAATATATCATGATATTATGATATGTCAAATGCAAAAAAACCGTTTTTCCTCTTTTTTTGTTGGAGTTGTCATGTTGTCGGTATAGAAAAGAAATTTTGGGAAAAGTTCCCTTTTTTCCGAAGAATCCGTGATTTTTTCCCTTACTGTTTTCCGCGTCCGTCGGGAAGGGTCAGTTCGAGACGGAGATTTTTCAGTTTGCGGTAGAAGGTGGAAGGATGGATGTCCAGAAGCTCCGCCGCCTTGCGCCGGTTCCCTCCGGTTTTTGCCAGAGCCGCATGGATGGCCTGAATTTCGGAAGTCTTGACCGTCTCCTCCATGGAAGAGGCGTCTGCGGAGCCGTTCGCGGAGAAATCGCCGCGGGTGAGCTCGTCCGGCAGGTCTTCCAGTTCGATCATGTTTCCTTTGCAGAAGACCATCGAACGCTCGATCACGTTTTCCAGTTCGCGGATGTTGCCCGGCCAGTGGAAGCGGCAGAGCGCCTTCAGCGTCGAACTGCTGACGCCCGAGACTTTGCGGTTCATCAGAAGATTGAAGCGGGCGATGAAGGTCTCGGCCAGAAACGGGATGTCCTCCCGGCGTTTCCGGAGGGGCGGAAGCTCCAGTTCGATCACATGGATGCGGTAGAAGAGGTCCTGACGGAAGGTTCCTTCCCGGACCATTTCCTCCAGATCGCGGTGCGTTGCGCAGATGATCCTGACGTTCGTTTTCACCGGACCGACCGACCCGAGCGGCTCATAGGTCCGCTCCTGAAGGACCCGCAGCAGACGGACTTGCATGGCCTGCGAAATTTCACCGATTTCATCCAGAAACAGGGTGCCGCCCTCCGCCAGTGCGAAACGCCCGGGCTTGTCGCGGTCGGCTCCGGTGAAAGCGCCCTTTTTGTAGCCGAAAAGCTCGGATTCGAGAAGGGTTTCCGGAAATGCTCCGCAGTTGATCGCCACGAACGGCTTGTTCTTCCGGGGGCTGTTGGCATGAATCGTCCGGGCGAGAAGCTCCTTTCCCGTGCCGGTTTCTCCGGTGATCAGGACCGTCGAGCCGGTCTGGGCGACCGCTTCCAGCCGGGAGAATATTTTCTGCATGGAGACGCTGTGGCTGACGAAATCCCCCATGCGTCCGGCCTGCGCGATTTTCTGTTTCAGCGCCTCGATGTCGCTCAGGTTGCGGAAGGTTTCCGCGCCTCCGACGATCTCCCCTTTTTCATTGCGGAGCACCGCCGTCGAGATGCTGACCGGAATACGCTGTCCCTTGTTGTTGATGATGAAACAGCTCAGGTCGATGATCGGTTTTTTCTGCTCCAGCGTTTCCCTCAGGGCGCAGGCGCCTTCACAGAGACTGGAACGGAACACGTCGCAGCAGAGACGCCCGATCGCGTCTTCCCGCTTGATCTGGATCATCTCTTCGGCGGAACGGTTCAGATAGGTGATGCGCCAGTTGAGATCGACGGTGAATACGCCGTCGGAAATGCTTTCCAGAATCGACCGGTCATCCATGATAAACTTCTCCCGCTTTCCCGACGACGGTTTCGCATATCCCCTGTGTCTGGCGATATTCCTCCGCTTCCGGTCCGGTGCAGTGAAGCAGAATCAGACGTTTCAGGGAAAGGCTCTTCAGGCAGTCCGCTGTCTGTTTCAGACGTTCCTCTCCGGCATGAAGCAGGTGGAGTCCGCCGATGACGGTGTGAATCCGGATGTCCGGCCTTTGTTTCCGGCAGTGTTCCAGCGTGTTGATGATTCCCGCGTGACAGCATCCCTGAATCAGGACGCCGGACTCGAGGAGAAGCGCCGTTTCCTCCGCAATGAAATCCGGTGTTTTCCCTTGCGGGTCCAGATAGAAGTCCCCGCCGCAGTCTTCGCCGGAGATGCGCGGAATCGGACCCGTGAGGAAGATTCCGGGCGCAATGGCGGTGAAACGGTCGAACTCGCGTTTGAAGGGATGTTTTTTCAGCGCTTCGGCGCAGTCCGGGGGCATGGAGATTTCCTTCATGACGCCGTCCGCATGGAGACTGAAATGCTTTCCGGCGATATCCGGTCCGGACAGCACTTCGCAGTCCTGCAGCAACGGCAGGACCTGACTCAGTCCGCCCGTGTGGTCGTGATGTCCATGCGAAAGGATCAGCTTCGAAACCCCGGAGAGATTCACTTTGCCGGTTTCGAGATTCGGCATCAGCGCAGTACCCGCGCCCGTGTCGAAAAGAATGCGTTCGCGTCCGGCCTCGATCAGAAGCGAAAGCCCGTGTTCGTTCCGCCACCCGTCGATGGATTGATTGTCCGCAAGGATGGTGATTTTCATTTCCGCCATGTTCTTTCCGCCCGTGTGTTTTCATGGTTGTTTTCAGAAATGGAATATAACATGGAATTGCTGAAATGCAACTGTCGCGTTTTTGCGATATTGGAAGTCTCGTTCTAAAGAGTGTCATGCAATACTCTCAGTATTGCCGCTGTCCAGCCGCGGAGGCTGGCCGTGCAGCGTACGGAATCTCCGGGCATTCCGGGAAACCAACCTCACGGGAGCGGCGGCTCTCGCTCTTTCAGAGCTCGTCCGTCAGCGGTGGACCCGCCGCCGCAAAGGCAAAGGGCATGAGGGCTCCTCGCCCTCAAACTCCCCGGCAGGTGAGAGTCACCTGCACCTCGGCAAACAAGTTTGCCGTCTTTGAGAACTTCGACGGACGTATTCCAGTTCCGTCACTTTGCGGCGACTGCGGGGATATATTCCGGATGGATGAGTTCCGGAGGGAAGAAATCCCGGACAGGTTCCGTTTCGTTGCCGGATTCGATCCGCCGGATCAGATGGTTGCACGCGGCGGCGCCGAGCCGGTCCGGAAACTGTTCGACATTGGCGATGTTGAGGATGCCGCCATAGTTGCCGATCACGTTTCCGAATCCCGTGACGGCGATCCGTCCGGGCAGATCGATTTTCAGCTTTTTCGCCGCGTCGAGCAGGACGGAGGCCGCGTCGTCCGAATCGCAGACAATGAGGGAGAGTCCCGGAAAGTCTTTGAGCATCTGCGCAAGATTCTTTTCGGCGTCCGCGGCGGACCACTGGATTCCGTAGTAAATCCGTTCCCGGAGCCGGGCGATTTTCGCTTCTTCCATTTCCGCAATGAACCCCAGGACCCGGCGCTGACGGTCGAGATTGATCCGGAGGGTCGAATAGACCGCGATTTCACGGTGTCCCCGGGCGATCACCTCGCGCATCATGGAGTGTCCTCCGGCAAGATTGTCCGTATTGACCAGATTGCCGCCCGGAAGTTCGGCCGCGTAGTCATAGTCGACCGTGACGGAGGGGACCGGGACCTGAACGCTCATTCCCACGGAAATGACGCCCGCGACCGCGGATTTTTCGAGTGCGTTCAAGTAGCGTTCCAGTTCTCCGGAGGGAGGCGCGATCACATTCATCAGATACCCGTGCGCAAGGGCGGCGTTCTGTGCGCCGTCCAGAATCCGCGCATTGAAATAGTCGATGGGGGACGGCAGGATGATCGCAATATGTCCGGCCGGGAAAAGACGCGTTTGCTTCACATACGTCCCGGACCCCTGCTTTCCCCGTTCCAGATACCCTTTTCCGACCAGCCGCGCAACCGCTTTGTTGGCGGTGGCCTTGTCCACGGAAAACTCTTCCGCCAGCCGGTATTCCGAGGGGAAGCGGCTTCCCGTCCCGTAGACTCCCGACTCCAGTCTTCCGATCAGGGTTCGTGCGATCTCTTCCACTTTCATGAGGACTCCTCCCTCTCTTTGAACTTACGAGTTGTAATATACTCTGAAAAGTGAATGATTCAATAAAAAACAAAAAAATATTTCTTCCGGATTGAAAGTCCTGTTTCCCTGGATATTTTAATTGGAAAGACAAAAAATAAAATTGACTGATTCACTATTATTGCCCGGACGATCCGGTCGAAGGATGAAAGAAAAGGAAAACAGCAATGAAAGAAGAGAATTACGACTTCAGGAAAAGACGGGCTGTCATCCATCAGCCCGGACGTCGAAACAACTCCCTCCCTCTGACGGAGGGGCGGATCGCACTGGACCGTGATTGGCGCATCCTCCTTCCCGCCGATTCACCGGATTGCATGCGACGGGCCGCATCCGATCTTCAGGATTATCTTTTCACGAGTATGGAGGTCTCAGTCCGCGTCGAATATGCGGGGCCGGAGACGGAGAAGGCAAAGTCGGTCCGTTTCGCATGGAATGACTCCATCCCGCGCGGATATGACATCGAAGTCACGGAGGACGCCGTCCTGCTTTCGGCGGGTTCGGTCCTTGGAATCCTTCAGGCCGGAATTGCGCTGGAAGACCGCATGAACCTTGCCGGAGGGCCGTTCCTGAAACGGGGCGTCGAGCACATCCGTCCGCGTCTTCACAACCGTCAGGTCCATTCGGGATGCGGGATCGACGATTACCCGGATTGCGAACTCAACGCGATCCTTCATGCGGGCTACGACACAATCGTGGTATTTGTCAAGGGAATCGACCGGACTGCTCGCGGATATTGCGATCTGAACGGGTTGATCTCCCGTGCCGCCGGGTTCGGACTTCAGACCATCATTTATAACTACATGGAGAGTTTCAAGCACCCGGATGACCCGGACGCGGACGCATTTTTCGATTCGGTCTACGGCGAATTTTTCCGTCATGTCCACGGCGCTTCCGCGATCATGCTCTGCGGTGAATCGCTCGAATTTCCCAGCCGGGACCCCGCCACAACCGGCAAGCTCTGGAGTCAAAGCGTGGTCGACGGCATTCCGGATGTGCGGCCGAGTCCGGGCTGGTATCCCTGCGAGGATTATCCGCGGTATCTCCGGAAAATAGCGGAGGCCGTTCACCGCGCCGATCCCAAGGTCGAGGTCTCTTTCAGCACCTACAACTGGGGCTATGCCCCGTTCGAACTGCGCCGGCATTTTCTTCAGGTGTTTCCGAAGGAACTGGCCGTGGGAATGCCCTTTGAAAATTTCAAGGTGAAAAAAAAGGACGGCCTTTCGCGTCCGGTGATGGATTATACGATCAGCGAACCGGAGCCGGGCTATTACTTCCTTTCCGAGGCGGAGGAAGCCCGCCGCAACGGCCTTTCCATCTCGGTGATCTCCAATACGGCGGGCGCGACATGGGACTTCGGAACCGTGCCTTACGTGCCTGTGCCGTACTGCTGGATACGGCGTCTCCGCGCGCTCAACGACGCCTTGGAAAAATGGAACGTGAACCGCTATTACGAGACTCACCATTACGGCTGGCAGCCGAATGTGGTCACGGAGCTTTGCAAACGGTATTTCGTCGATCCGCAGGAGACCGATCTGGAAGCGCTGCTGGAAAAACTGGCCGCGATGTATTACGGAAAGGAAGCCGCGCCGGGCGTTCTGCAAACATGGAGGCTCTGGAGCGACGCCATGGAGTTTTATGTCGCCTCGAATGAAGACCAGTACGGCCCGTGGCGGACCGGCCCCTCCTATCCGTTCATTTTCCAGCCGAACATCACGCGGACCATGAGCAATAAGGAGATTCAGTTCCCGACCGCGCCGCACGCCCACTTCGGACATCTCATCATCAAGACGCTGTATCAGCCGTTCGAAAATGAAAACCAGTCGCCCGGATTTCTCCGTTATCCGAAGGAGATCGAATCGCTGGAAAAGATGCTGGAAGTCTGGAACACGGGGCTGGAAAAACTGGAGAAGACTCTTGCTCTTGTTCCGGCGGAGAAAAAAGCCGAGGCGGAACGCTTGTATGCGCTCGGGCACTTCATCCGGAATTCCGTCGTTACCACGCTCCACATGAAGCGCTGGTGGCTGTTGAACATGCGTTTGCAGATCGCGGGAAGCCGGAAGGAGGCTCTGGAGATTCTGGGCCGTCTCTTTGAAATCGCGGACGCCGAGGCGGCCAATGCGCGCGACACCATACCCTGCGTCGAGACGGACTCACGGCTCGGCTGGGAGCCGAGCATGGAATATGTCTGCGACCGCTGGCATCTGGAATGGAAACTCCGTCAGCTGGACAGCATGAGGCTGGAAATGGAAACCTACCGGAAAATGATCAACTTATAGGAGAAAACAATATGCGTTACGAAAAAATGTTTCCGTGGCAGATCCGGGAAGCCATTCAAAAGAATTTCCCGCTCGTCATCCCCATGGGAGTGCTGGAATATCACGCGGAACACCTGACGGTCGGGGTCGACGCCCATGTGGTCCGGGGGACAATCGACCTTCTGGAAAAGGAACATCCGGAAATGATCGTTTTCCCCACGTTCTACCTCGGAACCCCCAGTTACGCGGTGGCGGGACCCGAAGGAAACGGAAGCGTCGAAATCGATTCCAAAGTCGTGTCCGCCGTGTGCGAACAGATGTTTACGGGACTGCTGGAAATCGGGTTCCGGAACATCCACGGGTTCAGCTTCCATCAGGGGGAGAATTTCGATCAGGGAATGCCGACCGATCTGGCATTCCGCTTTGCCGCGCGCCGTGTGCTTTTCGCTTTCCTTGAAAAGGCAAAAGGACGCGGCTGGTGGGGCAATGAGTCCATGTCGAATTATTATGAGGGAAACGATCCGTTCGAATGGATTCAGATCCATCCGATCGCCAATCCGGAAAAACCGTTTCCCGGCGACCATGCCGGACCTCTGGAGACTTCGCTGATGATGTATCTTTTCCCGGATGAAGTGGATATGGGCCGCTTCTCCGACAAGATGTGGTATGCCCGTGAAGCGCCCGGCAATTCCTCGGCGGAATACGGAAAACGGGTGGTCGAATCATACCTTGAAAACATGCGGAAAGTTCTTTTCCCGTAAGGAGAGAGGAACGCGGGGAAAGGGAACCCTTTCAAGAAGGGCTTTCCCTTTCCCCGCATCCCAATCTCTTCCAAAGATTTCTAACTCATCATTGATTGCGATGCAATCAATGATAACGTAGAAGTTTTTGAAAAAAAAGACAGGGGGTATGGGGGGAAGGAAAAAAGCTTTTTTCAAAAAGGTTTTTTCTTCCCTCTGATCTTTCGACTGGAGAATCACCGTTCCCGAAGGATGACCACCAGAAACATTCCAATGACCGGCAGCAGCAGAAGAAGCAGAAAGCCGGTGCCGTCCTTTGCCTGAAAACAGTCTATCGCGCACATCAGCCACAGACAAAGATAAATCAGCCCCCAGAATCCCAGAATGCTTCCCAGGACAATTATTGTGCTCTTCTGAATGATTCCCAGAAGCAGTCCCGCGAACGGCAGGAGGGAGGCGAAGATGCAGAATGCCATGAAGTTGAAAGAAATTCTTTTCTGTTCGCTTCTGAACAGGGAAGAAGGGCGCATTGTATTGCAATGAGGGGAGACGCAGTCTTCCGATGGAATGATTTTACTGTATTTTTGACATGATTTCGTATTCATCGTTTTTCTCTTTCGCAGAGTTCTGAAAAATTTGCAATATCTTGCATGCGTTTGACTTGTGCTATCATTGACAATCCGGGGACCGGATCCATCCGGTCCGGACAGGATTTGTCACGGTGGATTTTCCTTTCCATCCTGCTTGTTGCGACAAAGGCGACTTTTTCGGCAAAGAAAGAAACGAGTGCTTTTTGAATGACGGCATCCCGATTGTCGTGTCCGTCATCTTTTGCCTGAGCATCGATCAGGCAGACTAGTTCTTCCGGAATTTCAATCCCGATTTTCATGATGACCCCCTTCCGCTGTTTTACTGCATTTTTATAATAGTCGCATTTGTCGCTTTTTTCAATAAGAAGCCACGTTTTTTTTCAACTTTTTTCCCTTTCGGTTGAAAAAGTTGACCAGTGGGTTATATTAAGTTCCAGAAATGGAGGCGGCGGCCAGGGATCAGATGAAGTTCAACGAAAAGGTTTTTTTCTTCTACAGGGAACGGCGGAAAATGACTCTCCGGGATATCGGAGAGGCCATTGGCGTTTCCAAGCAGACGGTCCAGAAGTGGGAGGCCGGAAAGGTCATTCCGCGGAAGGGGCATGTACGGGCTGTCGCCAAACTGTTCGGAATTTCGGTATATGATATTTCTGATCTTCCGCCGGAAGAAGAAATCTCCTACAAGACCGAAAAGCTTCAAGAGGCGTTGTCGGACCCCATGTTTGAGATCGTTGTAAACAACTGGGGATTCCTGGCGGCCGCCGACAAAGGAGAGGTCATTGCCGATCTTGTCGCGCGGGCGGAAAAAGGAAAGATTTCCATTTCCGGATAGATTTTGTCCGCGCAACCGCCGCTTCGGCAACTTTTTTTCAAGGCCCTTTGAATTGCCTGAGAACAGAGGATTATTCCAGATTGATTTCCTGAATTACCGGCTTTTTTACGGGGGCGGATGCTTCTTCGTAGGTTTTGAGGAGGAGTCCGGTCAGTTCGAAAAGAGGCGCGGAGTATCTGGTGTCTTTGTAACGGTCTTTTTCAGAAAGGAACAGCCAGCAAAGAACAAGGTCTCGCTGACAGGCTTCTTTTCGTGAGAGTTCCGCGGGAGCTTTTTTGCGGATGCTCCGAAGCTGTTCACAGAAGTGTCCGAGAGAGAACGAGAAGTTCGTATTGACAATTCTTTTGACCTCCCCGGCGGAAACCGAAGCGGCGATTTTTTCAGCGGCATCCGTGGCGAGGATGGGAACCGGGGCTTTGGTCCTGAGAATCCGGTCGATCTCCTGTTTTTGTACGGACGTATAGTGCTTTCCGAGTTCGTTCGAGATGCGGGTGAGGTCCTGCTCCATGGTGTCCCGGAAGAAGTTGCCGGAAAGGGGAACGATGACCGGCAGGACGGCCAGAGTGGATTGCGCCAGATCTTTTGCGAACGGACGCATGTCGGTTTTTAGATTTTTCCTGAGGTCGGGAACCATGGCTTCCCGGAACTGTTCCGCGATGAGAAGGGCGATCGTGGAGGGAGTGGCCAGTTCGCGGATTTTATAGCTGAGGAGAGCGGCATAGAGCGAGAAGAAAACCAGAATGATCGCGCAGAAGATGATGACGTTCCGGAAGGAACTGCGGTAGCGCTTGTGCTGCCGGCGGATTTCGATTGTCAGAATTTCAAGCTGGTTTTTGAGTTCGGGATTCATGGCAGAACTCCTCTGTGAGCGGGAATGAGTCCCTTGCTTTCGTTGAGTGAATAGATGACGGATTCCAGTATATCCTCGATGAAGCGGCTTTCGATGAAGTCCCTGGGTTCGGTGGAAAGATCCGAATAATCTTTGCTGTTCCGCAGAAATTCCAGTTCCTCGCGGAAAGAGCGCAGCTTCTCCTGTGTCGGCACGATGACGGCGAACGCCGATTCTGTGATTCTTTCAGCCAGTTTGTCGTTCATCTGTTTGAGAAGGGCCTCCTGATCCTTGTCGGGAGTGAGACTGTTCTTTTCAAGATAATCGCGTGTGTTTTCCTCAAGGATGCTTCGGATATGGGACTGGAATTTCTGACGGAGGGAGAGCTGTGCGTAGTTGACCGTGGATTTGGCTTCCAACCGGATTTCCTGTTTCAGCAGGGAGATTTCCTTCTGGAGATTTTTCCTGAACTCTTCGGCGAAGAGGGGGACAATCTCCCGGTCCAGTCCGTTCCGCATTTCCAGAAGATAGGGATTGGAAAGCACGTAGCGCGAATTGCGCAGGACTTCCAGCATCAGGGTTCTCTTCGGATAGTTGTTGAAGTAGCTGGCCAGTCCGATGATGAAGGCGGTCAGGATGATGATCATAAGGAGCAGGGACGCGGTGGAAATGAAGAACTGTTTCCGGCGGAGCTGTTCCGCTTCCTCAATGAGGTTTTCC
>CAYWZD010000096.1:0-10883 GCA_964462755.1 uncultured Victivallales bacterium
AACCTCAAACATGGAGGCAAAAATGACAATTCCAAAGAAGTATGGGACGGCAGTGATATTTTTTTGTTATGTTTAGACATTTTTTATGTTGGAAACCGGTATATAATATGTTTCCACTGGAAACCGCCCCGGAAATGAAAAAATTCATCGGATACGGAAAATAGAAATCGAGGGAAACTGGATATGAACAGAACGGAAAAAGCATTTGAACTCGCCTGCGAAATTTACAACGAGCATGGAGTCGATCCGAAACAGGCCATTGAAGCGCTCTCGAAAATTCCAATATCCATTCATGCGTGGCAGGGGGATGATGTCTGCGGTTTTGAAAACACAACCCATGCGCTTACCGGCGGCTGTCAGGTGACCGGAAATTATCCCGGACGCGCCCGCACCGCGGCGGAATTGAGAAAAGACCTTGATGTGGCAATGCGGCTGATCCCGGGAACTTTGCGGGTCTGTCTGCAAGGCCATCAGGTGGACAAAATGTTTCCGGGGGTGGATCGCGATGCTTTCACGATTGAGAATTTCTCCGAGTGGCTTGAGTGGGCCGGAAACCGCAAGCTCGGACTGGATATCGCGCCCGCTTTCTATTCGCACCCGAAACTGGATCATGGACTTTCCCTTTCCCATCCGGACCCTGAAATCCGCCGGTTCTGGATCGAACACGGGAAGGCGATCCGGCGCATCGGAGCCGAATTCGGAAAAGCCCTCGGGACGCCCGCCGTCTGCAATTTCTGGGCGCCGGACGGATTCAAGGATGCCCCCGCGGACCGTCTTTCTCCGCGTCTGCGTCTGGGGGAATCGCTGGATGCCGTCTTTTCCGAACAGATTGATGAGCGTTATGAGCTCGATGCCGTGGAGTCGAAACTGTTCGGCATCGGGGTCGAGTCCTGCACCGTCGGCTCCCATGAATTTTACCTGATGTACGCCGCGAACCGGAACAAGCTCATCTGTCTGGACTCCGGACACTTTCACCCGACGGAATCCATTGCGGACAAACTCAGCGCGATCGTTTCCCGGCAGGGACGCATTCTTCTTCATGTCAGCCGCGGCGTCCACTGGGACAGCGACCATGTTGTTCTGCTCAACGACGAATTGCTCCAGATCGGCAGAGAAACCGTGTTCTGCGCGAAAAACAACAATATCCATATCTGCCTGGATTATTTCGATGCGTCGATCAACCGTATCGCGGCATGGGTGGTCGGTTCTCGGAATATGCTGAAATCCCTGTTGATCGCCCTGCTTGAACCCGCCGGAGAACTCTGCGCACTGGAAAACAAATGGGATTTCTCCGGCCGCCTCGCACTGCAGGAAAAGGTGAAAACCCTCCCCTGGAGCGCCGTCTGGCAGTATTTCTGCGAGACGAACCGGATGCCGGACGATTACGCGGTGATGAATGAAATCAGGGCCTATGAGAAAACCGTGTTGACGGAACGAGGATGAATCCTCGGGGTTTCCGGGAACAATAAAATAAGTTACCGTGCGACGCTGAGGCGATGGCAGTAATTCACAGCCAGAGAAGCTTCGTCCAGTCCGCACCGGACCTTCGTTCCATTCTCAAGGGAATCGGCAAACGCACGGATTTCTTCCAGATAGGGATCGTTTTCGTCCGAGAAGTCGAGAAAATCGCTGTTTTCAAGCCCATGCCGGGCCACGACCAGACTGTTCAGCGAACGGAACTCCAGGGAGAGCTTTTCGAAGACCGCCGTATATCCGGCGCGGAACGGCAGTGTCGAAGGCGGGAAAAAACCGCCCTCGATCCGCACGATCAGACCGTCTTCATATTCCCACGTGGCATCCAGAACGCCGTTTCCGAAATGGTCCCGGATCGTCGGATTGACCCTGAAAGCATCCGGTTCGCCAAGGACGGACAGCGCGTAATCGACATCGTGAATATTGAGGTCGAAAAGGGCCCCGCCGGACTCCGCCGCGGTCCCCGAATGTTTCCAGTTGCCCCATGCGGGCGTACCGGAATAACGGTACAACTGTAAAAAAAGGAGACGTCCGCAGGTCTTTTCACTGATAAGGGATGCCAGATAGCGGTATTCCCGCTGAAAACGCACACAATGCCCGACCTGAAACACCAGACCGGTTCCTGCAAGGCATTTACGGATTTCTTGTGCTTCCTCCTGCCGGAAGCAAAGCGGTTTTTCCACAAAGACATGTTTGTTGCGGGCAAGAGCGGAATGAATGCAGGAAGAATGCATTCCGGTCGGTGCGGCAATCACAACCGCGTCCGCTTCACAGGAGTTCATGGCTTCATCCAGCGTCGGATAAAACGGAATGTCATGAATCCGCTCCCAGTCGATCCGCCTCGTATTGATGTTGCCTTTGGCCGGATGCAATTGTTCCTTCGGGACGCGGTCCGCCACTGCGGTAAGTTCAAGGCCCGGTGTGGACAGAATGTTTCCGGCATGGGTTTGCCCCATGAAACCGAATCCCGCCAGAATAATTTTTTTCATTTTGCATCGCTCCAGTCCAGGATGATTCCCATTTCTCCGCCGCGGTTTTGATCCAGTATTCTGTAGGCCTCCGGCGCGTCCTTCCAGTTCAGTTTCCGGCTGACGAGTCCTTTCATATCCAGCACGCCGAGACGCACCAGATCGAAGAACATGCTCACATGCCGCCCGACTGTCCACGGATAGTCCGCCTGCGGATAGTCCGGGTGCGAAAAATTGTGGGCTCCGATGATCGAAATGCTCGGCCATACGCAGAAATCGTGAAAGTCGAATTCCACCGCATGCTTCGGACTGCTCAGAATAACCAGCCGTCCCTTTTCGCGCAGCAGCGACGCCTCCTTCTGAAGGAGTCCGGCATTGCCCGTCAGTTCGATTACGACGTCCGCCTTGCGCCCGGAATTCGCCCGCCGCAGAATCTCCTCCACATTTTCTTTCAGCGGATTGACCCGGATCACCGAAGGGCAGTCAGGAAGAAGCTCGAGACGATGTTCCGCCGGGTCCACTCCGATAACGGGGCAAGCGCCGGCTTCCAGCAGGAAACGGACGGCAAACTGCCCAAGCAATCCAAGCCCATATACAACCGCGCATTCCCCCCACTGGATTTTCGAGGTGCGGACTCCGTTCATCACAATCTGGGGAATCGTAAAGAAAACAGCGTCATCATCACTGACCGGATCGGGAACACAATGGCATTCGCTTTTTCCTTTCGCCTGATTTTCGGAACCGTGAAGAGCCTTGACGACGTATGCCGCATGGCTGCAATTGGTCGCCACGCGCTTCCCGAGCCATTCGCTTTCCACGCCCTTCCCCAGCCTGACCACGGTTCCGACATTGTTATATCCCGGATAATACGGACAGGAAAAATGTTTTTCCCAGGTTGTCCCCGGTTCGAATTCCCCGCAGTAGGCGGTCATTTCCGTGCCGGTGCTGATCAGAGTCCGGCTCGTCCTGATAAGAAGTTCACCTGCCTCCGGCACTGGAACATCGGTCTCCCTGAACGCGGCTTCACGCACTTTCGGGAAATACAGAATCGCATTTTTTTGCATGTTTTCCATAAAACCTCCATTGCTTTTTCAAGTGGCTGTTTTATATTTTACATGCAAATTAAGATGTTTTCTTTGTATGAAATACCAAAAACTATGCTTAAAACGTCAAAATTTAAAAATACCGGTTTTTACGATCCGATTTCGCTGGACCCCGCTTTTCCGGTCACATTTCCGGGATACAGGGAACCGCCGCACGACGCCCACATCCACAACTGTTTCGAGATCGGATTGTGCACGACCGGCAGCGGCGTATTCCTCATCGGGAACAAGATTTTCACCTGTTCGCCGGGGGATGTCTGCTTTATCAACAACCGGGAATTTCATCTGCTCCAGCATGACACGCCGTCGAATTCGAAGTGGGACTTCATCAACCTCGATCCGGTGAGGCTTCTGGCCGGAGGGCTTCCGGAGGATGAGAGTCTGCTCGATCTTTCGCGGTTTTCAGGCGACCGCTTCCAGAATCTCGTTCATCAGTCCGACGCACCGGAGCTGAACCGTCTTGTGTGTCTGCTGATCGATGAGCTCGACCATCGGAAAAAAGGGTTCCGCGACAGTGTGCGCGGGATTGTCTGGACTCTGCTGGTTCTGCTTCACCGCAGATGCCCGGCCCCGGCGGATGAAACGACCGCCTGCGAGGAAGTCGATGTGATTTATCCGGCGCTCCGATATATAGCACGGCACTACAGACGTCCGATCCGAATCGAAGAACTGGCAAAAGTCTGCCATTGCAGCGTTTCGACTTTCCGACGGCAGTTCATCCGTTCCATGAAAGTACTGCCGGTCGAATATATTCTGGAATTCCGCCTCAAATCAGTAGCCGCGCGCCTGCTCAACAGCCGGGAACCGGTTTCCACGCTGGCATGGGAACACGGGTTCGGAAATCTTGCGAATTTCAACCGCCAATTCAAGGCTTTCTTCGGATGTTCTCCAAGGGAATACCGCGTTTCATCCCAGACAGGGAATCTTCGCCGATTCCGTTGAGAACGTCCTTCACGCACCTATCGACATGGTCTTCTGTCTTTTTCCAGCCGGGCTTGCCGCGGATGGGTGTACAGTTGCTGAAATTCTTCCGCCTTCCCCTGGTTTTCCGCACTTTTCCGGAGGAACTGAACTTCCGCGAAATCCACCGCCGCCTGCGTCCATTTGAACACATCGCGGGTATCGAGGCCCAGAAGCATTCCATGATCTCCGTAAGGATACAGATGCAGGGAACAGGGAACCCCGACATCCGCCAGCGCTTCGGCAAAATAAACGCTGTTCCGGAACGGCACCACCTGATCCCGGATGGTGTGCCAGAGAAACGTCGGAGGGGTCTGCTCCGTGACACGGTGCTGCAGGGAATATTTTTTGGTGTATTTCCGGTAGTCCCGGCCGAAAAGAAATTTCCCCGAATCGGCATGGCTCCACGGTTCCAGAGAAATTACCGGATAAGAGAGAAAAAGGACATCCGGAACTCCATTCACAGAGTCGAATTCATCTCCGGCCGAAGCGTCGATTTCCTGCGCAATAGTGCCGAGACAAGCCGTCAGGTGTCCCCCCGCGGAAAAACCGCAGGCGCAAATCCTGTCTGGAATGACGTGCCATTTCCGCGCATTGCCCCGAATCATCTTCATGGCACGTAAAGCGTCCTGCTGCGGCTCCGGGAAAAGATGGGTCTTGCAGCGGTAATTTAGAACGAAGGCATGATATCCCAGTTCATTGAAACGGCGCGCGACCGGAGTCCCTTCGATCGACTCGCAGACACAGCAGTAACCGCCGCCGGGAATCACAAGTACAGCGGGCCGTGGATTTTTGCCCGGCAGAAGGAAAGGGGTAATCGACGGCGGAAGCTGTTCCGGATCGGACGGCAGATTTTTCCAGAGTCTCAGGGGAAGCGACTCTGTCTTTTCGGAATAGGCGCGCGGAAATTTTTCTTCGGTTTTCATTTTTTCTCCATATTCATGAGGGTGAACTCGAAATTCAAGTCAGTCCGGTTTTTTGTGAGGGCGTCCGCCCCGGGCTTTGTGCCAGGGACTCTTGCTGTCGCGGAAAGCCGCGGGCCAACTTCCAATGACCTTGAAAAAGACCTTGGAAAAATGGTAACGGTTGGCAAAGCCGGTCTGCGCGGCGATTTCATCGATGGTTTCGTCCGTAAAATGGAGCAGTTCGCAGGCTTTTTCAATCCGGCGTTGTTTCAGGTAGACCTGCGGGGAACTTCCCACGTGGAAAGTAAACAGGCGGATAAAGCCGTTTTCGCTCATGCAAAGCAGTCTGGCCAGTTCGCGGTTGCTGTAGAGCCAGCAGCCTTCTGTGTCGATTTTTTGAATCAGGCTCTGGATGCGCTGATCCATTTCCGCGCCCATATCCCATGAAATATCCTCCAGCATGAACAGGGCGGTCGTTACGAAGGCATACACCCCCATGAGCCCATTTCGTCCGGAATCGGAGGCGGAAGATGAAATCCGGGAAATCAGTTCCGGAGGAAACATTTTCCGGGGGAGGATAAAGATGCGGTCCCGCAATTGCGCGGAACGCCACTCCAGCGAGAAATGGGCATACAACTGACGGAACGGCCGGTCGCAGTGCGTGGTGAGCCGCGTATAGGGCGCAATCAGATAAATTTTCTCCTGTTCCAGAGGAACCCGGCGGTGTCCATGGACGATTTCCGCTCCGGAATCGAAATCGAGATAACAGCGCCAGAACGGATATTTCAGCTCATAATCCCACGAATCGACCGTCAGGCAGGCCCAGCTGTGGATCTTCAGCGGCAGAAACGGGGAATGTTCCGTGTTATTCATCGGCGGCTCCTCTTGGTTCCTCCGATAACATATCTTCCTGTCATATATTTGCAAACCCCGATGTTAGAAACGAATATTTTTTTTCAAGATTTGGACATTGGAAATCAGAAGAAAAACATTATAATATTGCACATGGAGATTCTCAAGGCCGTGGAAGAATCATCGGAATAAAACCCGGCACGACAAAAAGGAACGAACAATGCGCTTTTTCCAGAAAACCAGAATTGCGACATTCAGCATCAAAACGAAAACAGGAGGCGATAATGAAAAATCCGGCGGCAAGTGAAAAACATGTGTTCACATTAATCGAACTCCTGGTCGTGATCGCGATCATTGCGATATTGGCGGGCATGCTGCTGCCAGCCCTTAACAAAGCCCGGGAGAAAGCCCGGACGGTGTCCTGCATGAGCAATCTCAAGCAGGTGGGGACGGGCATCATGATGTATACCGTGCAGTACAAAGATTACCTTCCCGCCGGAACCATCGCATGGTGGACGCTTCAATGCAAAGATTCTCTGGGAGTCCGGGCCTCTTACGCCTACCCCGGGACCGTTTATGACGGACTGCCTGTTTCAAACACCAACCGGAGCGCGCTGGTCTGTCCGGCCGCGGATCTCAAGGAAATTCCCACAGACACCGGACGCGCGCTGACCAATTACTGTACCACGGCATTCGACTTCAGCAAGAGCGGGTCCTACAAGCCCAACTGCTACGGAGGGCTCGCGCTGGCGGAATATGTCAATGGAACTCTTAGTCTGGACATCAGCAATCTGCCAACCGTTCACAAGAAAATTACAACATTGAATACCCGCAGTGTCCTGCTTTACGAAAAGAAAGGCATGCCATCACGCTGGGGCCGCATCTCCCTGGTTCCGGCCATGTATGCCTATATCGCCAACTACAACACCGGAGGGTCCACTTTCGGAATATTTCTTCCTGGAGCCACCGGCAGCATCGTGGATGCTCCCCAGGGAGTGAACTATCCGTTCCATCATCTTGGAATGGGCAACTTTCTGATCGGTGACGGCAGTGTCCGGACTCTCCGGGCCGGCACGACCTTCGACTATGACTTTGTCCCGAGAAAATAAACCTTCTCATTGACACTCACAAAAGGAAGCTCCTATGAAAAAATCCATTCTGCCATTCCTCATGCTGTTCAGTGTTCTGCTGTATGCCGAAGGTCCGGTCGTCAATCCGGACGGAATGATCCTTTACGGAGGCAAATACCTCCGGCTGACCGACCGGAACCAGGTGATGCTGACGGTTGACAACGCGGTCGACTTCAATCTTCTTCTGATATTCGGACTTCCTTCCGGGGATGTCAATTCTGTGACCGCTCTCAGGAACCACCATTTTTCCGTTCAGGGCAACCGGATCGAGGTTGTCTCAGACCTGATTCCCCCAAAAACCAAAGAAGCCGTCGGACAAGTGACATCCTCGCTCGAGCTGTTGAAAGACCAGACGATAAAACTGCGGATCGAAGCAAAACTGAATCAGGGCAAATTCAAACAGGTTTACGGGTTGTTCATTGGGAAAAAGGCCTTGAGCGGCCATCTGCTGCTGGATTCAAAAACCGTGCCCATCGGCGCTCAGGATATGAGATATGGCGACGTTCCGAAACTCAGCGCGGATTTCTTTTCCGGAAATCCGGCGGAAATGTTCAGCGTCACTCCTCTGATTTACAGCGGTTTTTCCGTAATCAACCGTACAAAAAGCTTCAGTTTCAGCTTCAAGGACGGAATACTGGAGGTCCTTTTCAATTTGAAATAACGCGAAAAAAATGACTGAGAACAATTCATAAACCCCAAAGGAAAATATTCATGAAAAAGTATGGATTTCTGACCTGTGTGATTCTGCTCGGATTTGCCGGCCTGACGGCGGAGGATTTCGACCCGCAGAAAGCGCTTCAGCCGGTAATGAATAAAAACGGCCTGATCAGCGTCGGCAGCAAAACGATCAAAATGAACGGTATATCCATGCAGTACAGCATGTCGCTGGCCGACACCATGAATGTCTTCATGAGCTCGATTTTCAACATGGGCAAGGGAGACGTCGGCGTCGTTTTCTTTACCGACCGGAAACGCGAGGACCTTCCGAATACGAGTATATGCCGTGCACGGGTCACCGCCGCCCGCGGCGAAACCAAACAGCTGGGAGATTTTACCGCTGAACTCCGCCTTCTGAAAGACGGTTTGATTCTCATATCCAACACCTACAAGCTCGATCCCGGGGTAAAAACAGCAACCGTCCCTTATTTCTTTTTCCGGCTGTCCGGTGTTGAAATTTCCGGTTACTGCCAGTTGGGGAATCACAAAATTCCCTTCGACCGGCAGAACATCCAGTATCAGAAACGTCCGAATCTGTCTCTCACTTTTTTCCCGGAGGAACCGGCCAGACGTTTTCAGCTGATCCCGATCAACTACTCGGTCATCTTCATCAACCGCAACAACGGACAGGTTTCCCTCCAATTCGACCGGAACGGGAAAATGGAATTTCTCCTCGACCTGCGGGGGGAAGTCCGCCTCGACCGTTCGAAAGAATTTTATTCAGGAGTTGATTTCCTGAAAATCGATTCTCTGCATCTGCCTCCCTATGCGGCAAGCCGCAACCTGATCATGAATCCATCCTTTGAATTCGGTTTCCGGTCTTTTCCCGCCAAATCCTATGGAGGGTATGCCGCAATCAAGGATTTTGAAACCTATACCATCGATGAGTCCGTCGCGCACTCCGGCCGGAAATCCCTGAAAATCACTTGCGACGACCGTCAGATCGCTACCGTGCTTCCTCTTTCAACCATGGGAATTCCATGCAAACCCGGCGAACGTTATCAGTTCAGTTTCTATGCGAAAACCGACGCCCCCGGCAAAGCCTTCATCTATCTTGACGGACGGGGAATTTCTCCGGTAACCAGTTTGTTCACGCCGGAACGGAAAATACAATATCCGGACAAGGAATGGAAACGGTTCGTGGTGCCGTTCGACGCACGGAGCGAATTCAACAGCGTTCAGTTCACCGCGGGAATCAAACGGGGATCGGATATCCGCAAAGCCCATGTATGGATGGACGATCTCCAGTTGGAGCAAGCCCCGTCCGCCACCGATTTCACCACGGCCCCGGTTCAATCCGCCCTCACCGGCAATTTCCCGGGAAACTGTTTCGATGTTGCGGAAAAACCCGGTCTCAAATTGGAGATTCTGGCCGCTCCCGATGTTTCCGGAAAAGCGGAAATCTCCGTAAAAGACTTTTTCAACAAGGAGTTTTACCACGTCACCGCGCCATTCACCGCGGATAAAAACGGACATGCCGTCATTCCCCTGCCGGAACTGGACCGGAAATTGAGTTCGGAACAGGCCACGGGGGCCTATGCCGTCACCCACACGGTCACAACCGGCGATCAGTCCTTCCCCGATTATTCGCGCTTCTCTGTAATCCGCCGTTTGAACGGACGTCATAAAAATCGCAATATTTTCGACTACATCGCCGTCTATACCAACCATTGTTCCGCAGAGGGAATCGGACAGCGTTTCCGGAGATTCCGCGACATCGGCGTCGGTTCGCTGGCGCAAATGGATGTTCCATGGACAGCTCCGCTCGAGGTCGAAAAAGGCATTTGTGAAACCGCCGCGAAATACAACATCGAAATTCTCAGCAACGCCCTGATCGACAAATGGAATAAAAACGGCCGTTTCGGAGAAGATGAACTCTATATCGAAAACATCAGGGAAATCACGGACCCCACGCCCGAACAACTGAAGCTGATCGAAGAAATCGCCTTCCGCAAGGCGAAAAAAAGGCCGTGGATCAAGGTGTGGTTCATCGGCGGTGAACTGGAAGGATTCAAGCCTTTCATTACCAGCCCGTCCGCCGTCGGAAAAGTCCAGAAGGCTCTTTACCGCGGCGTGAAACGGGGCAATCCGGAAGCCCTGATCCACACCGGCGGCACTCCTTGGAACATCGGAGAGAACGGACGCGAATGGATGAAGGGATACTTGAAAATGCTGGCGGGAGAAATCCCGGACATCCGGTTTGACGGAACGGCGATCCATACCTACCAGACCAGCCCCGAAAATCCCGATCTGGACAAGGAAATTCACGACTACATCGAAATGCTCCGTCCTTTCGGTTACGCCGACAGCAAAATCTACTTCGATGAAGGAATGAATTATTTCTCATACACCATCCCCGGCCGCAGCATGACTCCGTACAGCGGCAACAGCGGCAACGGATGGTATGTCGGGATGCTCTCATACGACACCGGAAAAAGCGAGAAAATGGCGGCGGCATTCACCATCCGCCACTATCTGCCGATGCTCAAATATGCGAAGAACGCAACTTGCGCCAACGATTTTTCGCATCTCTGGAATTTCTTCGATTATGACCTGACAATGAACGTAAAACTGACTGCACTGAACGTTCTTGCCAACATGCTGGGCGACGCCGACTATCGCGAAACCTTGAACTTCGCTCCGAACGCGCGCTGCTATCTGTTCGAAAACAAAGGAAAGGTTCCGACCGCCGTCGTCTGGGGATTTGATCCGCGTGTGGACGCGGGAACGAAACCCGCCCCCGTATTCCGTTTCGACTTCAAGAACTGCCGGATT
>CAYWZD010000097.1:0-10828 GCA_964462755.1 uncultured Victivallales bacterium
CCAGCTCAACATCCGCTGGGCGTTCGGACCGGTTTCCGACCTCAACGTCAACCGCGACAACCCGGTGACCAACGTCCGCTGTACGGGCGACAATCCGGATCATGCGATCAAAATTCTTTCCAACATCGTGCGCGGAATGCAGGACCAGGGATGCGCCGCCGCCCCCAAGCATTTCCCCGGCGACGGCTCCGACACCCGCAACCAGCACTATGTCACCAGCCTCAATCTCCTGTCGAAGGAGGAGTGGGACCAATATCACGGGCGTGTTTTCAAGACCTTGATCGATCAGGGCGCGATGTCCCTCATGATCGGCCATATCGGCTTCCCGGCCGTCGAAGACATGGACCCGGTCCGGGGTAAGTTCCGTCCCGCCACGTGCAGCAAACGCCTGATGACGGACCTTCTCCGCGGCGAGCTCGGTTTCAAGGGCATCATCCTGACCGACGCCCTCTGCATGTGCGGCTACGCCTCCTGGGCCGACTATGAACAGCGCACCCTCGATTCCTTCAACGGCGGCGTGGATGTGTTCCTCTGGCCCGAAACCGAACGTTTCTTCGAACTCATGACCCGCGCATTCGCCGACGGCCGCGCCTCCCGCGAGCGTCTGGACGATTCCGTGAAACGGGTTCTGGCGTTCAAGGCGAAACTCGGCGTCCACCGGGCGCACAAGGTTCTGGAAAAGGAGGCGCTGGAGGCAAGGCTGAAGGAAAACCGCGAGCTCGCGCTGAAAATGGCTTATAAAGGCGCCACGCTTCTCCGCAACCGCAAAAATCTGATCCCGCTGAAATTGAAGAAAAATGCGAAAGTGCTTGTCTTGGTGACGCCGGAAGCTCCGGGGCCGATGAAGGGGGCTTCCGAGTTTCAAAACGAGCTTAAACGTCGCGGATACGATGTAACCTACGCTCCGTTTTCGCAATTCAATGCGGTCAAGTCGGTGGTGGAGAGTTTCGACGCGGTGTTCCTGATCTGCAATGCACAGCCGATCTATTCGGATTACCGCGGGTTCAACTTCGCGCTCTGGGACTTCATGGCCAACCGCGACATGGACCGCTGGATCATCGTTTCGACGGGTTCTCCCTACTATCTTTACGATGTCGCGAGTGCGGAAACCTACATCAACGTGTATTCGGACAGCACGGTTTCGATCGTTGCCGCCGTCGAAGCGATTTTCGGGGAAAAACCGTTCCTCGGACGCTCGCCGGTCGGCGTGAAGCACTGCTTCCGCTTCGGCGACGGCATCATCACCGGAAAATGAATCTCTGAAGAATTCGCCCGTTTTTTCATTGACAAATGAGAAACGGGTTCATAAATAAAGGATTGGACACACGAGTGTCAATGGAAAAATGAAAACCATAAAGCAGCAGGATGTGGCGAAAGCGGCGGGAATCGACCGTTCCAGCGTTTCACGGATTCTCAATAACGATCCGCGGGCCCTTTCATTTACCGAAGAAACCCGCGAACGGGTGCACCGCATCGCGGCGGAAATGGGATACAGCCATAACCTCCCCGCGGCAGCGGTCCGTCGCGGATTCGACAACTCCACCGTAGCGATCGTCCTGCTCGGAATGTTTGACGATGCTGCCTATCACCCTACCGCGATCCGGGTGATTCAGACGCTCAATAACGCGGGATTCGGCACGAAACTTTACACGGGAACGAACCTCGTGAACATCCTTCAGGAGATTCTGGGTTCGAGAATCCGCTATGTGTATCTTTTTGCGGGCCGGCAGGAAGACAGGAATTTTGCGGCTGAATTCTGTTCGAGGCATCAGCTCAAACTTGCTCTCCGGGTCTCCGTCCAGGAATTTGCCGACTTTCCGGTTTTTGACAACGACAACTATGCCAATATGGACACGATCGTGGATTATCTCTGGAATCTCGGGCATCGTGCAATCTCGCTGTATTGCGGACCTCATAGTTATTTCATCCAGACGAACCACCGGCATCGGGGATTTCTGGACTCCCTCCGTGCGCATGGAGCGGAACCGGATGAAAGACAGGTGATGTGCGAAGAATTTTCAGGAAAATGCCTGCTGGATTTGCTCCGCCGGACGGAACCGACTGCGCTTTGCTGCATCTATCCGACTCTGGCGCTGCGGGTCATGTTCACTTTATATCGATGGAATATCCGCGTCCCGGAAGAGCTTTCCGTGCTCAGTTATGGGCATAACCCGGAAAATAGGGCGTGCATACCGTCTCTGACCGGATTGAACGACCATGTGGAGGACATATCGGACCGCCTGATCCGTTACTACCGGTCCGGAAATGCCGGAAACGGCGGAGCTTTTTCTTTTCTGAGCCGGGGAGTCATGGTTCCGGCGGATTCGACGGCCGCTCCGGATGTTTCCAGGCACCTTTCCTTCCGGAAGAAACTGGCAGAAATCGAGGCGGATGGTTTGCTGTGAAAGAGAATGTTTCCGAAAGCGGAATTGATGGGGTTGCATCATCGTTTCATCACTTTGAAAAAACAGTCAGGAGGAAAAGAAAAATGAAAACAGTATTGGTTCCATTTTCACGGAAGTTCACATTAATAGAACTCCTCGTTGTGATTGCGATGATCGCGATTCTTGCCGGAATGCTTCTGCCCGCTCTGAACAAGGCCCGGCAGAAAGCCCAGCAGATTTCCTGCGTTTCCGACATGAAGCAGATCAACATGGCCTATTTCCTTTACATCGATACCTGGCGTGACCAGATCCCGACGGCACAGGGCATGTGGGTTTCTCCTCAATGGTATGACTTGATTCTCCCGTTCACCGGAAACAATAAAAAACTGTTTGTAGACTGCCGCCGCCGGACTCAGCCTATTGCCGGGAAATCAACCGTCGATGATTATTTTGTGTTTTCACGGCTGGGAATCGGGGCTAATCAGGGAATTTTCCTTCAGGGATATTATGCAAACCTCTCGGACCGGAAACACCGCAATATCCTTCAGCCTTCCAAAAAAATTCTCTTCGGCGACAGTATTTCAGGAAAACCGGACGGGGATTCGGTTTCTTACCAGGGATCGCTCTGCGGGGGATATTACATGAATGACGGTCAGCCATGGACCCTCTCCTTTCATCATTTGAATCTGGCGAATATCCTCTGTGCGGACGGCCATGCGACGACAGCCCGTAAGAAGATCAAAACCGGCGCCGGTGCGTTCATTTATACTTATTATAACAGTTTTTTTATGGATACAATCCCGACGGTAGACCTTCAGTAACAAAACACTTTGAAAGAAAGACGGCATTTCCATGATCAAAATACTGACTCTGATTTTCTCGCTGTTCTGTGTCTGTACAATTTATGCTTCCGAGCTGAAACTCAAAGCGGATTTCGAGAAATTTGACCAGAAAAACGGTGTCCCCCACGGTTGGTATTTGAACGGCTATGCGGGGTACCAGCCGTCGCCAAAAATAGACTATTCCACTGATCCCGATGGGAAAAAAGTCATTCACTTCGGTGAAATCGGCGGGAGAAGCGGATTCAGTCTCTGTCACGGCGAATTTTTCAACGCGGTCACGGGAGAAGCGGTTGCAGTCACGGCAAAAGTGAGGGGCAAAGGGACCGGCTGGTTCCAACTTCAGGTATTTTCTGCAAAAAAATGGATCGGAGTCTCCCAAAGTGAAAAATATCCGATCAGCGCCGAATGGACAGAAATCAAAATAGTGCTGCCGGTTGTAGACATGCGTTCTATACCAACGGATCAGATAATGTTCACGCTGGGTGCGCTCAACGGGTCGGAATTATTCCTGAAAGACCTCAAGGCCGAACTCAATAAAGATTTTAAGCCCTCCGCTTCCCCGGTTCCCGCCCTTCAGAAATCGGCTCCGGCTGTTGCGGAGACTTCCGATAAATTCCTGAAACTCCGTGCGGATTTTAAAAAATACGATGTGAAAAGCGGTGTGCCGCACGGCTGGTATCTGAATGGGTCACCCGGGCTTAAACCCGATCCGAAAATAGACTATTTTGAAGCGGATGGCGATAAAAACGGGATTCATTTTTCGGAAATCAACGGAAAGGCCGGATTCCTTCTTTGTCATGGGGAGCTTTTTGATGCGCACGATGGCGATAAAATCATGATCCGGGCGAAGGTCAAAGGAAAAGGGATCGGTATTTTTCAACTGCAAGTGTTTTCCGGGAAAAAATGGTTGTCTGTCGTCAAGGCTGAAACATATCAGATCCCGCCCGAATGGAAAGAAATAACGCTGCTGCTGCCGGTTCCGAATGTTTCCAAGCCGTTTCCGACGGACCGGGTGATGATCACACTGGGAGCCGCCAATGGGTCGGAACTGTATTTGAAAGACCTGACCACCGAATTGAAAAAAGAAAATGAATTGGTTGGAACAGCCCCTTTCCCCCGCAACTGGACTGTCTTCCTGCCGGTGAATCGGGACTTCGTTCCGGAGGCCGAAATGCTTGCACAGATTCCAGAGGAATTTGCCGGAGTGAAGGGTTGTCAGATGCTGTATAATGGAAATGAATTTGACCTTGCTCCCGCATTCGGGGAACAGAAACCGCGGAATTGTGCGTGGCTTTTTGCAAAACTCACCGTTCCTGAAGCGGGTGCGTATACGATCGGAGCCGGCGCGGACTGGTGGATGCAGTTTTTCATCAATGGAAAAAGTGTGTTTGACACCCTGAAGGACGGCAACATCAAACATCCCCCGCGTATAAAGGATCATATTTTCACGGTCCAGCTCAGAAAAGGGGAAAATATCATTGCCGTGAAATTGGTCACCGGAAAAAACAACTCCAAGATCGCTTTTGGCGGACCGGTTGAACTCCAGGCCGCCAATCAGAAATTCCGCATTGTCAGCGTTCTTTCCGAAGATACTTTCGAGGACATTCATCTGAAACGTGTCGGAAATCCGGTCATTATTCAAGGCAATCCGACGCCCGGAATGCTGATCATGACCGGACAGGGGGTCTACACGGCCAACCCTGTGGCGACTCTCTCGCTGGGGAAAAAAGTATTCTGTCTGCCTAAAATTGCCTCCACCCAGTATTTTGCGGCCGGGCTTCGCATTCAGGGCTTCGGACGTACTGCGCGTGTCGATTCCCAATTTTGTCTGATGTTCCAGAAGAAAGGAACGAGGGATCTTTGCTCATTTGAACTGGATCACAAAAAAAATGCCGGAAATGTTGCCGGCAAAATCATTGATAACGGGAAGATCATTAAAACTTTTGATTTCCCCTATACCATTCTTCCGGCGGATTTCCTTTTTGCCGTCAATGCCGCGGGGAAAGCTGTTCTTTCGATCAACAGTCTGGCAGACAGCAGTTTTCGTTCCGTCAGCGCCGAGATTCCCTTTTTTCAGGGGTTGAACGATGAAGAGTTTGAGACCTTTGGGCAATTCCGTTCCCTTGAAAAGTCCCCTGCCGAGATCGTGGTTGACAATTACATGGTCGGAATTGCGGCCAATGATTCCATGGAAATGCTGGTTCCAGTCAAACTGGACATTCTGCCGACGTTTGATCCGGTCAAGGCCGGCTGGAAACTTGCTTTTTCCGATGAATTCGACGGAGACAAAATCGACTGGACCCGGTGGGCTTCCAACGAAGATGCAAAGAAGAATATTTCGTTGGATGGAAAAGGTTTCCTTCAGGTCAAAACCTCGTTGAATGCAAAGGGGGAACTGAGCGGTGGCTCTCTGCGGACGAAAAAGATGTTCAAATACGGTTTCTTTGAGGCGCGTGTAAGATTCACCCATGAACCCGGCTGGTGGTCCTTCTTCTTCCTTTACGCCAACAGTGTCGGCAATCCCATGATCGATGGTATGGAAATCGACATTTACGAAGATTATTATGTCGGAAACAAGCGGGAAAACAAGGATAAAAAAAATGTTTTGGACCATA
The DNA here is from genome assembly GCA_964462755.1 of uncultured Victivallales bacterium. Classification (GTDB taxonomy): domain Bacteria; phylum Verrucomicrobiota; class Lentisphaeria; order Victivallales; family UBA1829; genus SIG94. Next base: position 5,842 of record CAYWZD010000097.1, read on the forward strand.
ATCTCCATTGCATTGTGGGTGGAGTTTTCAAAAGCTGGAATTATCCGACCACCCTTCCCGGTAAAGTGGACGATTTCTATACCATCGCCTGCAAGTGGACTCCTTTCGAGATTTCCTATTACCTGAATGGAAAACTGATGGCCAGCTCCGCGAATCACAGCCCGCATTCCTCGGTGACTTTTGATGCGGTCAACCACGCCAACGGCATTGCCCCACTGGACGCCCGTATCGGCGCCAATATCATGGGAAACTACTGGGCTGGAAACAAGGACGCTAAAAAAATGATTTCTGAAACTTTCATGGCTGATTTTGTGCGGATTTATGAATATCCCGCGGAAAATGATCCCCAAATCAAACTGATCCGGGAAACCGGCGGATTTTCCGTGAAGCCCGGTGAAAAGTTTACCTTGGAGGCCGAGGCTTCCCCGTCGGGAAAGACCCATGCGCCGATCACAGGGGCATACCTTTTTGACAGCGGCCACATCATCGACTACAAAAGCCAGCCGCCCTACACATTCACCATTTCGATCGATGATGCCTATTACAAGGACAGCAGTTATGTCCGTGCCGGACGCGCCGGAATCAAAGCGCCGATTTACGGTCTTCATGCCTACTCCATTCTGGTTCAGGATGCCAGAGGCAATGCAGCCGATACGCCGGTTGTGTTGAAACTTCCGACCCCTGTAAAAGAATCGCGGCCTTACCAGGGCAAACCGCAAGTGATTCCCGGAATTTTGAATCCATCATATTATGATGAAGGTGGAAATGGCGTTGCTTATGCCGATGATGACAAAAATTCTTTCAGCACAACATTCCGTTCGGGAGAGGGTGTTGACACTTCGGGAAACGGGGCTATCGGTGTCATCTATACTGGAGAATGGATCAATATGACCGTGGATATCCGGCAGGCCGGAAAATACAAGGCCATCCTGAACTTCGGAACTCCCAATCATGGAGACAATCATGTCATTATGCTGCTGGATAATCGTAAAATCGGGGCTTTCAAGCTCTTTCCGCATGGAGGCGACCACTGGGGCATCGTTTCCAAAGCGGTTCTGGAAAATCTTGAACTCCCCGTCGGGAGGCATGTCCTCAGACTGGTATTCATCGGTGGATTCAACATCGGAAAACTGGAATTTGAACGGCAATGAGCGTTCTTCCGTATTCGGTGAAAATCAACTCCGCCGATGAATTTTGAATCCGAATCCTTGTTCCTCTCCAAAACGGGTTGTATGTCTGATCGCGGAAAAATGGAGACATGGATCTATTTGTAAAAATACTCCCGCTTGACTTTTTACGAAATGGCTATATATTCAATAATATTGAAATAGAATTCAATAATACTGAAATATGAGGCGGACGGATTGGCTCTGTCCGGGAAAAGGAAGGCATATCATGGCGGCAGTGCAATCCGTGGAACGGGCATTCCGGATTCTGGAAATGCTGTATGAGAACAAGACTCCCGAGGACGGACTCGGAATCGCTTCGGTGAGCCGGGAACTCGGGCTGAAAACTCCGACCGTTCACAACCTGATGAAAACGCTGGTCCTGCTGGGCTACGCGGAACAGAGGGAAGACGGCCGGTACCGGCCCGGTCCCCGGGCGGACAAGTTCGGGATGAAAAGCGATTCAACGTTTCTTGCCCTGGCCCGTCCGGTGATCGCCGGACTGGTCCGGAAACTCAATGAAACGGCCGTGCTGATCGTTGCACACGACGGCGTCCGCTACACCCTGCTTCAGGAAGAGTGCACCCGCGAACTGAAGGTTTCGGCGGATACTTCCCCCAACGGCAACTTCTGCGGGACCGCGACCGGTCTCGCCATCCTGAGCTCTTTCAGCGAGAACCGCCTGAAGCAGTATCTCGAAAATTCGCCGGATGCCCTGCCCGGACATTTCAAAAGCATTGCGGCGCTGAAAAAGGTCCTTGAAGAAATCCGGAAAGACGGCTGCTGCATTCTGGAGAAAAAGGAATTCGTTGTGTTCGGCGTGCCGGTGTCCGATCCGGGATCGGGATTGTATGCCGCCGTTGGAATGTTTGTCCCGCTGACCCGGTACGACCGGCGTGTCCGGACAGAGATCTCGGCCGGAATGAAGGCGGCGGCGGAATCGCTTCTTCTCTGTATAAAATAATCAGGAGTGAAAGGAACGTAAAATGCGGCATGCCAAAGAAAATACGATCGACACTCTGTGTGGGGCCATTACGGACTATCTCCTGAAAGTTCAGGACTTCACACCGGGTGAATATTACGGTTCGTTCTGGAGCGAAAAGGCGTATCACGGACCGCTTCTGGACTGGAACGCGGGCGGTGCGCATCACAATCGCGGAGCCGCCAGTGCAGCGCTGGCGCTGTGGCTGACCGGCCGGAAAAAGGATGACCGCGAAATGATGCACCGCGCCGAACAGGCCTTCGACTGGCTGGCCGCACGGCAGCATGTGCGCGGCGGCTGGTTCGAGATCCAGAACAACGAAAAGCCGTCCGACTGGGAATGCACCGGGCAGGAAGAGCTTTCCACGATCGCCACGGCGTTTGCCGTTCATGGATTGGGGACAGCTCTGCTGAACGGTCTGCCTCCGAAGAAAAGTTATTTCGACTGCCTGCTTCAGGCCGGACTCTGGTTCCTTTCAATCGAACTGCCGCCCGGGTCGGGCATCTTTCCGCATCACGAACGCTCCCCTTATGATACGCTGAACGCCACGTTTCATACGGTGGAGTCGCTGATCCTGATTGCGGCCGTGCTCCGGAGGGTTTATCATCGCTCCATCAACATTTTTCAGCAGGGAGCGCATCGCGGCCTGGAACATACCCTGGGACTGCAAAGCGCCGACGGCTGCCTGCCGTACCGTTCCACAGGAGGCGTCACCATCAACTACACTTCGCTGGTTCTGTGGTGTCTGTTCAACGCCGAAGACGTGTTGCGGGAAGATCCCCATTACGCCCTGCCGCGCCGCGCGGAAATCGACTCCATGACAAGCCGGGCGTGCGCCTTTCTCCGTCGATGCGTCAAAAAGGATGGATCGCTGGACTGGGAAAAATTCGAAACCTCCTCCGCCAAATACAACCTATGGACTTATTTCATCACCATGAACGTTCTTCTCCGCGCCGGAGGAAAGGAGAACCGCGAAACGGCCGAACGTCTGCTTTCGTTCATCCGCGGAAAGATCACCGCCTCCGGTCTGCCGCCGATGCGCGACCGCGGCGAGGAGATCACCGAATGTGCCTTCATGCAGGCGGACATCCTCCTCTTTCTTCTCTCGTTTTCAGGACTGATGAACCATTCCGTCCAGACGGAGCGGACTTGAAATATCTTCTCCGTTTCCGGTGAAACCGCGGATTCCCCTGTTGAAAAACCTCAACTTTCGTGATACGTTACAGGGATATCGAGACAACCCTCGGGGAATAAAAAAACATGAAACTGGATTTCCGTATAGACTGGGGATATCAATATCTGTATTCGCGCCGCCATTACCATCCGTTCTATCATTGGGACGGGCATCTGGAGTGCGCGCACGGAAAGGTTGAGAAAACATTCCAGCTGGCCTATCCGGTGATCTGGTTTGGCCCAGGTCATTGCGCCCATGAGACTCCGCTGGACTCCCCCGAATGGAAAAGCACCACGCGGCGCGGTCTGGCGGGCGTCCGGTTCGAGGCCGACACGGAAGAGGACGCTTCCTTCCGGCTGGTCACCCTTTCCGGAACATTCGAGTTCACGGCAAAGCAAATCCGTGAAAAAGGACGCATCGTCTTCCCCGTCGGACCGAAATATCTTTCGTGCAATGTGATCGTGACCCGAACCGGGTATTACTGGTTCCAGCCGCGTCCGAAATCCGGACAGGTCGTGCGGGAGGCGGACGATCTGGCGGATTCCGTTCCCGTGCGGGACTGGGCGCGGATGCGCACCGCGTGGATCGCGCCCGGCGAAAAGCTCACGTGGGAAGCGGAAATTCCGGAATCCTCCGCCGACTTCTCCGAAACCGTGCTGCATCTCGTCGGCATGGCGGCCCCCGAATTCACGCCCGAAAAAGAGAAACAGATCCACGACTATTTCCCGATGCGTTTGTATTGCGACGGAAAGGCGGTGGCCGATTTTACCCACTATTTCCGGGAACACGATGTCTACATGCAGATGCTGGAAGACGTCTGGACTCGTTTTCAGGCGGCTCCCGGGAAACACCGTTTCGAATTGGAAAATGGCAACAAACGTTTCTTTCTGCTGGTGAACCGTCTGATTCTTCAGCAGTCGGAACACCGCCCTCTGGAGCTTTCCCTGCCGCCGTGGGCGCTGGTGAACGAACCGCTGACCGGGCGTGTTTTCGCGGTCCGCAAAGACAAAACCACCGTCCGCTGGCCCGGCGGGTCCGTTGAACTGGATGTGGAAAAAGGGTGGAATGACTTTCATTTTACGCTCGCGGCTTCCGGAATCGATGTCCCGGTGGAAACCGGTTCGACGAAAGGATGCGTCCCGGCGGTGTATGCGCTCCGGAACGAGACGCCGGAAGTGACGGTCGGCTATGACATGACCGTGGTTCCGCATGACGAAAGCGGCTTCATGGACTGGCTTCTGGACTATACCTGGCGGACGCGTCTGGGCAATATCGTGGTCTTCCGCTCCTTCCTGCGTGAATCTTCCGATGCCAGAAAACACGCCGGAGTGTCCGACGACCTGCTGTTCCGCTGGGGCAAATTCTGTCGGGAACATGGAATTACCGTGGAGGCCGCCACCGACTTCGACAGCGGCGCGCTGGTCAAAGGAGCCGGAGATCATCTTCACAGCGTCGGAAGGCACGAATGGCCCGGCGCGGTCTATGCGTTCGATCCACAGCCCGAATGGCAGTCCGACGACATGAAAAGCGCGATGGAACATTACATCAAACGCCTGAAAATCGAAGTGGACCGCGCTCATAAAGCCGCTCCCCGTGCGGCGTTCGGCGACGCTTCCGGCGGACATCGCTACTGTTACATGGCGGGCGCGGACTTCCTCCGCACCG
>CAYWZD010000098.1:0-10825 GCA_964462755.1 uncultured Victivallales bacterium
GCTTCTGGAATTCGAGGTCTTCGGGACGGTCGAAGGTCATGATGCTGAGGTTCTGAAGAAAGTCCGGACGTCCGGGCAGAAATTCGGTCAGGAAGAGCTCCGCGAACTGACCCGCGAGAAAGAAAAGTCCGGTGGGCATGGAATCGACCGTATTGAAGTAGTCTTCGAGAACGTCGACCGTCCGTTTGCCGCGCGATTCGGGAATCATGTCGATCCGGCATCCGGGATCAAGCATCTTCATTTCCGCATAAAATCCCTTGTAACGCTCCATGCGGGTGGGGTGGCGTTCCGAAAGGTGGACGGCGATGTGGCGGTGTCCCATGGAATGAAAATGCCTGGCGGCGAGTTCGCTGCCGCGGGTATTGTCTGGGGAGAGCGTCACGTCGGCATTGCTTTTGGTGGAGAGCGTGATCGTGTAGAGATTGGGATTGACCTTGCGGGCCGACTGGATGGTCTCCTCGTCCGGGATCGAGGCGAAGACCGCGACCTCGCACTCGGCGGCGGTGTCCAGAAATTCGCGCGGACGCTTGCGGTGGTCCGTGGAAAAACAGGTGTAGTTCAGCTTCGAGATGTTGTTTTTCAGGAGGGTGCCGAAGTAGGTCAGGTAGTCATGGTCGGTGAAGTCGAACATTACCTTGATATTTTTCTTCGGCTTGTGAGTGTAGTAGCCGTGACGGTTCAGGGCGTCGATCACACGGACGCGGGTTTCGCGGCGCACGGAGGGGACGTCGTTCACGACCCGGTAGAGGGTCATGATGCTGATTCCGAGGCTCCGTGCGAGCTCCCTGAAATTGATTTTTCCGTTGGCGCGTGGTTCCATTCCGATTGCCTCCCGCTTCTTACAGTAATGTTCCGGCGGGAAATATCAATGCGGGAAAGGTCGGCGGCAGAAGGAAAAAATGTGAAAAACGTCACTTTTCAGCGCAAGAAGAAAGAGTCCCCGTTCTGTTTTCAGAGACGGCAAACCAGTTTTCCGAGGTGCAGGTGACTCTCACCTGCCGGGGAGTTTGAGGGCGAGGAGCCCTCATACACTTTGCCTTTGCGGCGGCGGTTCCACCGCTGACGGACGAGCTCTGAAAGAGCGAGAGCCGCCGCTCACGTGAGGTTGGCATCAAGGGGGGACGCCCGGAGCTCTCGAACTTGATGAATCAAGTCCTCGTCCTTGAGTGTGGGGAACCGCTCCGGGCGGGGATTTTGTGCTTTGCACGACCAACTTATGCAGTTGGATCGCAACAGGTCAGCGACCTGCACCAGTCTGTCTGGAACATCCGTGACGCATAACGGCGGATCAATTCCGGTTCAGCGCGGCGGTGACGGCCAGAATCTGCGGCAGAAGCTGTTTTTTCCGGCTCAGGACACCCGGCAGGGCGAAGAGATGGTCGCCGATCCGTGAGTAGGGGAGGTTCTGGAGAACGCTTTCGCTGCCGAAGATCAGCAGTTCGGAATTCTCGCGGACGGCGTCGGTGACCAGCAGGGCGATGAAGTCCAGTTCCTCTTCCGTGAGAATCCGGACCATTTCCTCGGAAAGCTCCCGTTCGCGCTGGTGAAGGAGTTCCAGATTGGTTTCCTCAACCTGCGACAGGGCGAATTTGAACTTGCCGTCGGTGTAGGATTTCCGGTCGGAGTCGATGACTTCCACGGGCGGTTTCGAGGCCAGCGGAGAGTCGATTGCGGAAAGTTCATCCATCAGGGCGGAGGCCTTGACGGAACAGATTTTTTCCAGCCATTCGAGCATCCGGCGGTCGAGCGGGGCGGTGGTGGGGGATTTCAGGTTCAGGGTGTCGGAAACGATTCCGCCGAGGAGCAGTCCGGCCAGTTCGGGCGTGAGGCTTTCACCGGAGCTTTTGAACATGGAGGCGACCAGCGTGCAGGTGCTTCCGACGATGTCGCCGGTGAAACGGATCGGCGCGGCGGTGGGCATCATGCCGATGCGGTGATGGTCCACCACCTCGATGACGGGCAGCTCTTCCACGCCGGGGATGCTCTGGTCGGGTTCGTTGTGGTCGACAAGGATCATCCGGAAGGGCGGAGTCAGGGTTACGTTTTTCTTCATGACGACGCCGGAGAGGTGTTTTTCCGCGCCGAGGACGGGAATCACGTCTTCAGGCTGGTTGAGAATCTTGTTTTCGAGGCCGCGGAGACGGGCCTGATCGTCGAGGACGAACGAGGTTTCCCCGAAGCCGAAGTATTCGACGGGCATGCTGAATTTGAGACGGCGGATAACGGTTGCGGAATCCAGCGGAGTCTTCAGAATGGTGACCTGCTGGCTTTCGGCTTCCTTGAGAATCAGGGGTTCGACCTCGTTTTTTCCGGTCACGATCATCAGCCGGAGCTTGCGGCGGAGAGCCCGCAGATGGATCTCGGGACGGTCGCCTGTAATGAGGGCCATCTCCTGACTGCCCCCGGCGGGGAGGTGCGTCTCGAAGCTGTCGAGCCCCATGGCGGCGACGTAGACTTTGAAGTCCTGCTTGCGGTCCGGGTCGAAACAGGTCAGGGGGTTGGCCTCGATCACCTGCTCGATCATTCGGATGGAGCTGTGGATCAGGCGTCCGGTGAGACTCCCTTCGGCGTCGTGTCCGATGTCGAGCAGATGCGACAGCAGATTGAGGGGGCTGAGCATGCCGACGAAAGAGCGGTTTTCATCGACGACGGGGAGGCGCGGAAACCCGGTCTCGCGCAGGAAACGCACGGCATCCATGAGGGAGGTCCCGAGGCGGATGGTCGGCACTTCGGAGTCCATGATGTCGCGGATTCTCAAGTAGACGTCGTTCCGGGAAACGGGAAGCGGCAGATTGAAGCGGTTGAAGAGCCACTGGGCGCGGTCGGGCATGACGCCGGGGCAGATTGCGGTGATGTTGGAGACGCCCTGACGCCGTCTCAGTTCGGCCAGCGCCGCGGCGGAAGCCAGACTGTCGATATCCGGGTTGCGGTGTCCTGTGACAAAAATCTGTTTGATATCTTCGCTCATTTTTTCCAATTCATGTTTTGGGGTCCCCCCGGTCAATGCGGTTCTGCGGCGGTTCACTGGGGGAACGGTACCACCGAGTCCAGGATAATACGTCCATTGGAGTTCACGAGCCACAGGTCGCACATATCTTTCCGTGTTTCCACCCGTGTGTCGAGAACAAAACACAGATTGATCCGTCCCGCGTGGGCCGGTCCTGTCCTGTCGTAGATCACGAGATCCTGAATCTTATCACTGGCGACTCTTTGAAATTTGGGATTGCTCGGGTCGATTTGATACGGGCTGACGTTGTTTCCCATTCCGTTATTGTTGCCGCTTCCCTTGGTTTTGGTTGCATTTTTTTCAAGGTCGACAAAATAAGTCCCCATGAAACAGTAAAGATAGTCGGTTTTTCCGACCAGTGAGGTGCTGTCCGTCAGTCTTGACACGGTGAAAGGACTTCCTTTGCAGACAAAGACCGGAAGGGATTTCGTATAGAAATAAAACTGGGTGAAATCGTCCAGGAAACGCTCTGTATACGGATACTTCTTATAGTCGTTCATATACATGTTTGCGGCGAGCCCCAGCTGGCGGAGATTGTTGGCGCAGAAGGTCTCGAGGGCATACTGCTTGGAACGGGCAAGAGAAGAAACCCCCAATGAGGCAAGAATCATAATGACGGATATGACAAGAAGAATTTCTATTAATGTAAAACGTTTCCGAAGTACTTTTGATCTGTCAACTGAATCCATAACTTGTTCAGGCCCTTTTTTTGAGAACGTCCATTACGAATGGCCCTGCAGTTGAAAACTATAGCACGAAATTTATCCGTTTCAAATTCATTTTCCGGAATCCTCGGGAAATATACGGTAAACTGACCGACAATGAGTGAAAAGGTCCGGTTCGGAAATGGAAATCTTGCCGGAACGGTTTCGCGGCTCGAGTCCGACAGAAAAAAATTTTCCTGTGCGGCTTTATCAAAAAGAGCTGTTGATTTTTTTTTGCGGGGGATGTATATTCCTCGTGGATTCCCCGAAAAGAAGAAAAATACGTTGTTTGGAGAAGCTGGTTATGTCCGCGGAAATGAACGAAACAGAAATGCGCTCGGCTCTGGAGCAGATGGGGCGCAAGGCGCGCGAAGGTGCGCTGGAGATCGCCAATGTGACGGGCGAGGTGAAGAATTCATGGCTTGCGGCCATGGCCGATGCGGTGGAGAATTCCGCCGAAGAACTGATCCGCGCCAACGCGGTCGACATGGAAAACGGGGCGGCCAAAGGGCTTTCGCCCGCGATGCTGGACCGTCTGAAGCTGGACCCCAAACGCATCCGGGCCATGGCGGACGGCCTCCGCCATGTGGTCACGCTGCCCGATCCTGTCGGGGAAAAGCTTTCCGTGACGACCCGTCCGAACGGAATCCGCATTGAAAAAGTCTCCGTGCCGATCGGCGTCATCGGCTTTATCTACGAATCCCGCCCGAATGTGACGGTCGACGCGGCCGGGTTGTGCCTGAAAGCGGGCAACGCGGTGATTCTGCGCGGCGGTTCCGAAGCGATCCATTCCAACCAGGCGATCGCGGACTGCATCCTTCGCGCCGGCATGAGCAAGGGAATGCCCGAAGGGGCGGTCCAATTCGTGCCGTGGACCACCCACGCGGCGGTGTCCATGCTTCTGAAGATGGATTCCTGGGTCGACTTGATCATTCCGCGCGGCGGCGAACGCCTGATCCGCGCGGTGGTGGAACAGTCCACGATCCCGGTCATCAAACATTATAAGGGAGTCTGCCATCTGTATGTGGACTCCGAAGCCGACTTCGACATGGCCCTGAACATCATCCGCAACGGCAAGTGCCAGCGGCCCGGCGTCTGCAACGCGCTGGAAACGGTGTTGATCCATGAGAAGATCGCAAAGGATTTCGTGCCGAAACTGGCGGAAATGTTCAATGCGGAAGATGTCTGTGCGCACGGGTCCGAGGCGTATTGCAAACTGGACCCCGCGGCGGTTCCCGGCACGGAAGAGGAGCTGTCCGAGGAGTATCTGAGCCTGAATATCTCCGTGCGGCTGGTTTCCTCCGTGAAGGACGCCGTGGCGCATATCAACCACTACGGTTCCGGGCACAGCGACTGCATCGTGACGAAGAACGCCGCGACGGCGGACTATTTCCTGGGACACGTCGATTCGGCCACCGTTTACTGGAACGCCTCCACGCGGTTTACCGACGGCGGAGAATTCGGAATGGGCGCGGAGATCGGAATCAGCACGGACAAGCTCCATGCGCGCGGCCCGATGGGACTGAAAGAGTTAACGTCTTATAAATATCGTATTTACGGAAGCGGACAAATCCGTTCGTGAATCCTGTCCGCGCACCCCTGGAGAAAAAGAGGAGTAAAACGATCTTTCCGGCTTTTTTTCAAAAACCTTTCCGAAAGGTGTTTTTTTCCATAATTCCGGGCTTGAACTTCTGAAAGATGATAGTATTATACCACCCCTGGAGAAAATCATTTTGTCATGCTTGTCAAACATGACAAAATGAATGGGTGACATTGACTGCACAATGAGGTAAGAAAAAAGAATTATGATTACCATAACGGCCGCTGTTGTAACGCTTGGCTGCCGCTTGAATCAGGCGGACAGTGCCTTATTGAGCGACAGACTCCGGAAAGCCGGATTTCAAATCGTCGAAGAGGACTACGAGGACAGCCCCAATCTGATCGTGGTGAATTCCTGCTCGGTCACCGCCACGGCGTCGCGCAAGACCCGGCAGGCGCTCGCGGCCATCCGCCGAAAACATCCGTATGCCTATATCGTCCTCACCGGATGCGCCGCGGAAGTCGACAAGGAGGAAGCCGCCGACAGTTCGGACTTCGATCTTCTTCTGCCCAACACGTCCAAACATCTTCTCGAAACCATGCTGGAACGCCGGTTCAACATCCAGCCCGTCAAAGCCCCTCACAACATCCTTTCGGAAAACAAGAAGGTTTTCACGGAAGGCGCCATGTCCTTCTTTCCGTTCAAGACCCGGGCCAATCTCAAGATTCAGGAAGGCTGCGAGAGTTTCTGCACCTACTGCATCGTTCCCTATGCGCGCGGTCCGGAACGTTCCCGTGACAAGGATGAGGTCATCGCCGATTTCCGCCAGCTCGTCGAAGCCGGATACCGCGAGATCGTCATTACCGGCGTCAACATCTGCAACTACAAATGCGGAAACACCGATGTCGCCGCTCTTCTGAAGGAAATGCTCGCCGTGCCGGGAGACTACCGTATCCGTCTGAGTTCGACCGAACCGGGGCCGATGGTCCCCGCTCTCGCGGACCTGATCGCGGGAAACCCGAAACTCTGCCGCTTCCTCCATCTGCCGCTCCAGTCCGGGACGGATTCCATCCTCAAGGCCATGGGACGGAAATACACTTGCGAGGAATATAAGAAAATGGTCTCCGACGCCCGTGCCAAAGTGCCGAACCTTCATGTCGGCGCCGACTGGATCGTGGGGTTCCCCGGCGAAACGGAGGCAAACTTCGAAGCCTCTTGCAAGTTCGTGAAATCCATGAATTTCGCAAACCTCCATCTCTTCCCGTTCTCCCCGCGCAAGGGAACTCCCGCGGCGACCATGCCCGGACGGGTTTCCGTCGAGGAGATGATGCGGCGTCTCGAGGTCGCCAAGGAACTGAAGAACAGCTGTGCGTCCGATTTCGCCCGTTCGCTGATCGGTACGGAAGAAACGGTTCTGGTCGAGCGTCAGTGCTTCGACAGCATTTATGAGGGATTGACCGGAAATTATGTCCGCATCCGTTTCCGCTCGAAAGATGATGTGACCGGCACTTTCTGCAAGGTCAGGATCATTTCCGTTTCGGAGGAAGGCGTCGTCGGCGCGAAAAGAATCGACTGACCGGATTATTTCCGGACGGCCCACCGGAGACGGGCGCATTTCGAACGCGGATTCGAGTAACGCTCTTCCGGAGACGGTCGGACCGGTTCCTCATTGGTTTCCTGAAAAAGTTCCGCTTTGACGCCCTCCGCAAAGGCGTTGGCGACCCTGTTGTCTTCTCCGGAATGGAACGTCAGAATGGCTGCGCGTCCGCCGGGCGCCATGACATAGGGAAGGGCCTGAAGGAACTGTTCCAGCACGTTGAATTCCCCGTTTACCGCGATCCGGAAGGCCTGAAAAACACGCTGGAGCGATTTTTCCGTCACGAGTTCCGTGTCCCTTGCGACTTTTGCCGCGATCGCTTCCCGGACGATTCTTGCCAGCGTCGTGGTCGAACGGATTTTCTCCCGCTGATGGAAAATCGCTTCCGCGAGGACGTCCGCGAACGGCTCGTCGGCGTTCCGGACCAGAATCTTTTCCAGATCGGACCGGCTCCATTCCCGCAGCATTTCGGAAACCGGTTTGCCGCGTTCCTGATTCAGCCGCATGTCCAGCGGGCCGTGATCCTTGAAGGTGAATCCCCGTTGCGGGTTGTCGAGCTGCATGGAGGAGACTCCCAGGTCCGCCAGAATGAAATCGAATCCGCGTCCTTCTGTTTCCGGCAGCAGTTTCATGACGCCCGCGAAGTTCATGGGACGCGGAAGAAGCGAATCCGGACCGAATCCCTGTTTGCCCAGCCGTTCCACGGTTTTCGGCATTTCGATGGGGTCCACATCCGTGGCGAACAGGCGTCCGCCGGGCTGAATGTGTTTGAGGAGTTCGAGGGCGTGTCCGCCGAACCCGAGGGTGGCGTCCAGACCGGTTTCGCCGGGGGAGGGGTGCAGAATCTCCAGAATCTCCGGAACGCAGATCGGACGGTGGCTGCCGGCCGGGGTCTGTCCCTGTTCGATGAGTTTTTCGATCTGCTCCGCGTATTTCTCCGGCTGGTGTTCCTTGTATTTCTCCTCGAACCGGCGCGGATGGGTTCCCTTGTAGCGGACACGGCGTTTGTGCGGGACTTCTTCTTCCGGCATGGGCAATTCTCCTGTTGATTCTGTAATATACTCCCGGAAACGCCGTTTTTCCATCTCCGGCACGCGGAAAATGAAAGCTCCCCGGGAATGTCGCCGGAGCGTGAAAAAACTGGCGCGTCCTTATTGCAAAAAGGGAGAATCCATAGTATATTATTCCCTTAAATAAAAACGACGGTCAGGGAACAACGATACTGGAGGAGACGTTATGTCGTCAATGAAAGATACAATACTGGACTCATTCAAGAAGCACTTGTCGCTGTCTTTGGCAAAACGGCCCGACAAGGCAAGCAATCTGGACCGCTATCACGCCCTTGCGCTCAGCATCCGCGACCTGATCGTGGAACGCTGGATCGCCACCAAGGACGCCTACGAAGAAGATCATCCCCGGACCGTCAACTACATTTCCCTTGAGTTCCTGATGGGGCGGACGCTCGGAAGCGCCATGGTGAATCTGGGCGTTTACGAGGATGCCGAAGCCGCCATGAAGGAACTCGGATTCAGCCTTGCCCAGCTTCGCGACGAGGAAGTCGACGCCGGCCTCGGCAACGGCGGCCTCGGGCGTCTGGCCGCCTGTTTCCTGGATTCCATGGCGACCATGGAACTGCCCGCCTACGGCTACGGAATCCGCTATGATTACGGCATCTTCCGCCAGATCATCCAGAACGGATACCAGGTGGAGGAGCCGGACAACTGGCTCAGCCGCGGCAATCCGTGGGAGATCCGCCGTCCGGAATTGTCCCGTCCGGTTCAGTTCGGCGGACGTGTCGAGCCGTTTCCCAACGGTACCCATAACAAGGCGCGCCGCCGTTGGGTGGATACGCAGGACGTTCTCGCCATGCCGTACGACATGCCGATTCCCGGCTATATGACGAACACCGTGAACACGCTGCGTCTGTGGTCGGCCGAATCCCAGTGCGGATTCAATCTTTCGAAGTTCAATCAGGGCGATTACATCAGCGCGAATCTGGAAGCCTCCATGTCCAGCAACATCACTCGCGTGCTCTACCCCAACGACAACAACTACGAAGGCAAGGAACTGCGCCTGAAACAGCAGTATTTCCTTGTTTCCGCGACCCTTCAGGACATCATGGGGCGGATTACCTTCTACAAGCTGAATATGCACGAGTTTGCAAAAAACACCACGGTCCAGTTGAACGATACGCACCCGGCGATCGCGGTTCCGGAACTCATGCGGCTCCTGATCGACGTGGAGAATTTCACGTGGGACGAGGCGTCTGCGGTTTGTCTGGAGACTTTCAACTATACCAACCATACGCTGATGAGCGAGGCGCTGGAAAAGTGGCCGGTCGACCTGATCGGATCGCTGCTGCCCCGGCATCTGGAAATCATTTATGAAATCAACTTCCGCTTCCTCCGGCATGTTTCCACCCGTTACATCGGCGACAACGAGCGTCTTGCCCGCATGTCCCTGATTCAGGAAGGCCAGGAGAAAATGGTCCGGATGGCTTATCTGTGCGTTGTCGCCAGCCAGAAGGTCAACGGTGTGGCCGCCCTTCACACCGAACTGCTCAAACATGGGCTGTTCAAGGATTTCAGCGATTTCTTCCCGGACAAATTCGTCAATGTCACCAATGGAATCACCCCGCGGCGTTTCCTCAAGAAGGCCAATCCCGCCCTGTCCGCTCTGATCACCTCGAAAATCGGCGACGGCTGGGTCAAGAATCTGGACCAGCTCAAAGGACTGGAAAAATACGCGTCCGACAGCGCGTTTCTGGATGACATCGGCAAGGCCAAGCGCGCCAACAAACTTCTGCTGGCGAACTACCTGTGGGAAGTCTGCGGCGTCCGCGTCAATCCGGATTCCCTCTTCGATGTCCAGGTCAAGCGGCTCCACGAATACAAACGCCAGATGCTCAACGCCCTGCATGCGATTTCCCTGTATCTTTCGATCAAGGACGACCGCAATGCCGACATCGTGCCGCGCACGATTCTTTTCGGCGCCAAAGCCGCTCCCGGCTATATGATCGCAAAACTCATCATCAAGTTCCTCAACGCGGTCGGCGAAGTCATCAATTCCGATCCCGAGGTCAACGACTGTCTCAAGGTGATTTTCGTTCCGAATTACCGGGTTTCCCTGGCGGAAAAAATCATCCCGGCGGCGGACCTTTCCGAGCAGATTTCCCTGGCCGGAACCGAGGCGTCCGGCACCGGAAACATGAAGTTCGCCCTCAACGGCGCGCTCACCATCGGCACCATGGACGGGGCCAATATCGAAATTCATGACGCCGTCGGAGCGGAGAATATCTTCATTTTCGGAATGACCGTGGAGGATGCGAAACGCGTCTGCGCCGAGGGATACAACCCGATGGCTTACGTGGAGAAAAACGAGAAGCTGAAACGTATTTTCTCGCTGATCGAAAACGATTTCTTCTCGCCCGGCGAAAACGGCATCTTCAAGCCTCTTCTGGATTCCCTGCGCTTGGACACCTACATGATCGCCGCCGACTTCGAATCCTATTGCGCAACGCAGCTTCTCGTCGCGGACACCTACCGCAATTCCCGCGAATGGAACAAACGCAGCGTGATGAACATTGCCAACATGGGCTATTTCTCCAGCGACCGTTCCATTCAGGAATACGCCGACAAAATCTGGCATGTCTCTCCGTATCACGTCGAGCCGGAAACCGAGAGCCTCCTGTTCGATTCCGGCAAAAACAAGCGAAAGAAAAACTGATATGAATATCCCTCCGGCTTCCTGCAAGAAAAAAACCATTTACTTGAGCGGCCCGATCATGGATGAACATGAGGGCATTGCCCGGGAGTGGCGCGATACGGCCCGGGGTATCCTCGGAAAAGATTTCCGGATGCTGGACCCGATGCGCCGCAAATTCGTGGACCGGCAGGTGGACAGCGCCAACGAGATCGTTGAATTCGACCTTCAGGACGTCCGCGACGCCGACATCATTCTGGTCAACTACAACAAGC
>CAYWZD010000099.1:0-10775 GCA_964462755.1 uncultured Victivallales bacterium
AACGGCGATTATCCCGTTTTTATTGTACAACAACTACATTTTAAGAGGATCCCTATAGTCATTCTCAAGATATTTCTATAGAATACAGCAGTGAATTCGATAAATTTCGGGATTATATTTTTAATAGGTTTAGTATGGTTAAAAAATTAGATTTTTTGTTGTCTCCCTTAAAATTTCCATCTGATTTATTTCAGGCAATAGAAGATAACAAATATACTCAATGGTGTAGAAAATGGGAATTATATCTTGACTCTTTATTAGGAGTAATTCCATGCTCAACGACTTGGAGTGACGTAGAAATGTTAACCGGCATTTATTATCAACCTCATTCATTGCAAGAATTTCTGCGTCCAGAGTTCGACATCCTGTTCAACCAGATAAAGCAAGAATTTATTACAGCAAGGTATTTTTTATTTCTATCTACCGAGTTCGGAGAAGAAATCCATCATTCGGATAGAGAGCGACATTTAAGTTTTTGTGGAGATTGGGCGTTATATGGTATTCAATATGAATATATGAAAGCTGCATTTCGAATGGCTTATTCGCTATTTGATAAAATTGCTTTTTTTCTTGAGAATTACCTTCATCTTCCAAAAAATCAGCATCTTTCTTTCAACAGCATATGGTACAGAAAACAAAATATTCTAGAAGCTATTTTAAAATTGAATAATCTTCCTTTGCGTGGGTTATTTTTCTTAAGCCGAGATTTGTATTCTAAGGCTGAAGAGTGGCTTTTACCCTTGGAGCCAGAAGCAAAAGAAATTTCTTTAATAAGAAATTCGCTCGAGCACATGGCTTTTAAAATAGTTTGTCCTATTGCTTTGGATGGAACATTTGAAGATAACCTTAGTTATTCCATTAGGAAAGATGATTTCTACTTGAAAACATTAAACTTATTGAGGATGGTACGGGAGGCTATCTTGTATTTGAATTTTACCGTGGCTTTGGAAGAAGAACAAAACGGGGATAAGGAGGCATTATCTTTCCCTCTCATGGACTATGACGGTAACGATATGTAAGGCTTCTTTATTTTCAAAGGAAACCTTACATATGGTCTAAACTCCATCTCTTCTGATATCCCCGTGATTTTTGATTATAAATTTTGAGCCCGAATAAATTTTCTTTCATCAAAAAACATTGGGCTTATAGTTATTACAATGGTGCCCCATAAGAATTACTGTGTTTCGAATTCACTTTACAGTCATAGTTATCAGAAAACACGGATTTTAGGTGACAACAGTAAAGGATGTCTTTGACAAAGCCGAATCTTTCATTCAAATCCAAACATTCGGCGCTGTTCCGCCCAGTCGTTTGGGAATCCCCGCCGGAGGCGGGCTAGGGAAAGGCCGTCGGGTTCGTTTCCGGCGAGGATCGCCGAAACAATGTCCGGGGCAAGACTGTTCAAGGTGAGTATCTGCCGGACATAACCCTCTTTGAATCCGACCTTTTGAGAAAGTTCCGCGATATTCCTTGCCTCGCCATTGCAGAGCATCTCTTCCCAAAGCTTCGCCCGGCGAATGGCACGGATGATGGAATCCTGTTTCGGTGTGCTCCCGCCGAATGGATGAACGATCCGGCAGTGCCCGTCTACTTTTTTGGTTTGAATGGGCATCTCCAGGGAAAGCTGTCCGTCGCCGTTTATGCTTTGAGTGATTTCCATTTCGGCGTCGTTGTTCTCTTCATGCTCCTCCCGGAAATATTGTGAAAGGCTCAATTCCCCGACCAGCCGCTTCAACCCCTCCAAATTGATGGTGAGCTGTATCTTGTCCTGATAAACGACAACTTTGGAAATCAGGATCTTCATGAGTTCGAATTTGGCTGCCGGAAAAAGTTCGTGCCACAGCGCATGGGTATCGCGCATGGCCGCCATGATGTCGTTCTCGGTGACGTCGAAACTGTAGCCCCGGATGTCTTTCCGGACTGCGGCCAGCCGGTCGCCGGTGGTTTTGACTTCATTCAGGTCGGCGGTGCCGTCAATCAGTCCGTTTTTCAACCGCTGCATGTGTTCCTTGAGTTCCGCTTCGCATATCCGCAATTCCGAGACCTTCTGCTCTTGGCCTTCTTTCACGGCGACCAGCGTTTCCCGAATCAGTGTCGGCGTCTGGAGAACTCCGGAAAGAAGCTTCAGAATCATTTCTTCCAATTCGCCGGAGGGGATACGCCGCAGCGGACATTGGTGTTCCGGGTTCCGGGCATGCTGCTGACAGAAGAAATAGGTATATTTTTTGCCCCTCTTCCTGGTATAGGTCGGCGTCAGAACACTCCGGCAGTGTCCGCAGAAAACAATCCCCCGCAGCGGAGTCGTCTCCGAACGGGAAATGCGCGTTACCGCACCATTGTTGTGCTCTTTCATGGTTGCTTGAATCCGTTCCCACTGCGACCGCTCGACGATGGCTTCGTGTTCGCCCTCATACCGGACTTTGTAGTGTTTCACATATCCGGCATAAAGCGGATTGATCAAAAGTTTGTGGACGCTTCCGGTATCCCATTCCTTCCCGCCGTGCCGAATGCCCTTGGCTGAGACATAGATTTTGGTTTTATATCCGAGACGGTTGGTCTGAACCACGGTTTCCGCGAGGGAGTGGACCCGGTCGTAAAGGTCAAAAATTTTCCGGACGACTTCGGCTTCTTCTGGGACGATGTGAAGCTTCTTGGTGACCGGAGCGGATGCATACCCGAGAACCGGTGTTCCACCGCAATGGATTCCCCGCTTCTTGCTGGCGGCAATTTTATCCCGGATGCGCTCGGCGATGATTTCACGTTCATATTGTGCGAACGACATCAAAATATTCAGCATCATGCGCCCGGCGGAGGTGCTGGTGTTGATTTCCTGTGTGACACTGACGAAAGAGACTCCGAACTTGTCGAAGAATCCTTGCAGTTCGGTGAAGTCCAGGAGCGAACGGGAAAGACGATCTATTTTGTACACCACAATAAGATCGACTTTTCCTTCCCGAACGTCGTTCAACAATTTCTGCAGGGCGGGCCGGTGGGTGTTGCCGCCTGAGAATCCGCCGTCATCGTAATGTTCCGGCAAAAGAATCCAGCCGTTCGCCTTCTGACTCGCCACATAGTTTTCCCCGGCTTCGCGCTGGGCGTCGAGGGAATTGAATTCCTGCTCCAGACCGTCTTCCACACTCTTGCGGGCGTAAACCGCACAACGTTTTGTTGTTCTCTGATTGTCCTTCATGATTGCACTCCGAAAAATTTTTTACCGTTCCAACTGGTTCCCGTGATTGCATTTGCAACCCCGCTCAGGGAACGGTAAGATTGACCGTTCAGTTCAAAACCGTCCTCCCGGGCGATGACGGTGTATGTCTTTTCCTTCCAGATTCGTTCGAGGATCGTTCCGACGACGATCCCGGCTGGATTACGTTTCGGTTTTGGAGCGTCACCGATCACTTCTATTTTCTTTTTATCCTCTTCCGCGAGACCGCCGAACTGCTGCTCCTGAACTTTGTATGCGAGCTTTCTGCGGAGAAATGCCGGAGAGAGCGGCGGTGCCGCCGTCCCCAGCACCTGGTGCCATTCCAGGCGAAGTTCATCCTCTGTCATTGTTCGGATTCTCAGAAGTTCGTTTCGAATGTTTTCCACTACAATTGTCTTCATGCATCACCTCAGAATCGGTTTTCCCATACATGAAGCTCTGAATGAAAGGGATAGCAACTAATTCTGACGACTTTCTTTGAACTTTATCGCAATAATCGCTTCTGCGAGAAGTTTTGCAAGTTCTTTCACCAGATCAGGTTCCATGATTATCCTTTTTGTTTCAGAAGTTCGGAGAGTTTGAGTTTGCTTTTCTTGACCGCCGGAGTTATACCCGTAATTCCGCCAATGGCCCTGTCCGGTGTTGCTTTGCTGGCTTGCCGGGTAGACAGCCGGAGCGGCGTGCGATTGCGAACATGGGCCGTCGCTGCGCCGAATTCGGGCAACGTGGAACCGAGCATGGAGGCACAGACCGCACAACCGGCGCAACAGTCCAGCCAATGGTTGTCGGAACGTTCGGGCCGGAGCTTCCATTCATCGACGGTTCGCCCGCGGCCGGAGGTTTTGACCCGATATTCGGCGGTGAGGTGCTCTGCAATCAACTGGTGAATCTGCGGATGCCTCCCGTAGAACGAAAGACATCCCTTGTCGCCAATCGGGACGGAAAGCCGGGCGTGAATGAACGTCTTCCAGAAGTTCGAGTCGAAAATCACGTGCCGGATCGCCCTCTTCCCTTTGACGGACGGCATCATCCAGTTGAAGCCGAGTTTGTCGCCCTGCTGTTTCCGGTATTCCGTCATTGGCTTGGAGCTTGCACCGACGTATCGTCCGTGCGCCGGATAGATCACGCCGGAATAGACGCTCTGCCGGCAGAACTGATAGACGATGTCGGTGCTCGCTCCCCAGTTTGCATCGATCATTGCCCGTTCGATTTTCAACAGCGCGCCGTCTTCGCGCTCCCATTCCCGGGCGAGGTAATCATCGGTCAGCGCCTTCAGCGCGGCGTACAGGCCACCTTCGAAGCCCGCCTTTGGAAACACGCTCTGAATCGTCGGACTTGCATCCGAAAGTGAGAACTGACGGCGGTGCTGGTCGGGCCAGGAGCCATAGTCGATGACCGCTCCGGTGAAATCGTCCGCCCACGCAATGACCGTATAGAACAACAAAGCCTTCTGAATGTCGATAAACATCGTGATCTTGTCGCAGGCCAGCGGAACGATGCCGCGTGCAAGGCCGTTCACCTTTTCGGCGATTTCATCCACGCTCATCAGAGAGTCATCCTGTGTGTCTTCCGGGAGCGGTTCATTCTGATACTCACTCTGAAATGCGATTTCATCCTGAAGTTTCAGGTTCATGGCGTGCTGCAACGCGGAGATCTCGTCCGGGTTGAACCGGGCGTCCCATTCCACCACAGCCCCTTCGTCCATGGTTTCCCGGTTCGCAACATAGAAATCGGTCGCCGCTTGAAAGTTGCCGTTCGTCCGGAGCGCCTCCGCGCGGATTTCCGCATACTCTTCCCAGAGTTTCATGTTTTTCGGAGGCGCATACAGCATTTTTGTCCGTTCGCCGTTCCAGTCCGGATGGGTGGCGCGGTTCAAAATCGTATCGGCAAGGTCGCCGGGACGAATCACCGTGCATGGCATGATGCCCGAGATTTTTTGTCCGGGCCCGGCCATGCCGAGAATGTCTCCGGCAAGCACCCGGACACGTTTTCTCGTCTGTTCCAGACTCCCGGCACTTTCGCTGGTCTGCGGATCGTCGATGATGACCAAAGACGGGCGGACACTCCGGCCGTCCGCGCGTTTGTATTTCATTCCCCGGATTCGTCCTGTAATTCCGGCAACCCGGACAATGATTCCGCCGGCCCTGCTGTTTTTGATCGTGGGCAGAACGATTTCATTGTTTGTCCACGTGATGTGCGTTCGCGCACCATGATAGAGTTGCCCTGCGCAACGGTTCGCAATCCCCTCCAGCTGAGCAATGGGATAAATCACTTCCGGAAAATCTTCCGCAAGGGTTTCATTTACCTCCAGCTCTGTTTTCAACGAATCGAGCAACTCCTGTGCGGCGGTTTCGGTCGCGCCGATCAGCGTAACAAATTCCCGGTGACCATAAAGCATTGCCCAAATACAGGCGGTTTCAGCGATTGAAGTTTTTCCCGCGCCTCGAGGGAGCGCCAATGCGAACAGACCGCCGGAGAGAACCGCCGTTTCGATTTTCTCGATCACCTTCAAATGATCCGGCGACCAGGCAAGCGTGAACGTGGAGGGGAAATAACTCTCGCAAAACAGCCGGAAGTTTCGCTCGCAGTCGGCCTTCCGCCGCGGATTCACCACGTCCGGAAGGTCGCCGATGTCGCGTCCGGCAACCGACTGCGCCGCATTCCGGGCGCGTTCGGAATCCCGGCGTTCCTCATAGCTTCTCGCTTGCGACGGACGCTCCTCCGGTTCCGTGTGCGCTTCATCGAAAATCCAGGCGATGTATTTCAGCAGATTGATGTTTCGGGAATTGTCCGAGGCCGCGATGCGGAACCCGACGCGATTGAAGTCCCGGTAGACCCTTGCCTGACTCAAGACAAATCCCAGGGGCGTTGCATTGATGAGGCGGCCGACTTCAACCGGGCGCATGTTCGATGGATTAATCGCCATTGTCTTCGCTCTCCTTTGCCAGCCAGGCGGCGTATTCAATCAGGTTCACCGTTCCGTCCGAATTGCGCGGGGCTCCCGCATCGAAATCCGCCTGCAGGCGTTCCAGCGAACCCAGCCGGCTTCCCGCCTGTTTGAGAAGACGAATGAGCATTTCGGGTTGAAGTGCGGTTATTTTGAGAGAGTTATCCATGAGAAGTCCTTTATTTTCAACTATTTTCGAGATATTCCAGGAATCCGGCTGGCTATGTTCCGAAAGCGGCGCTTATGTATGCCCCAGCGAAAGAAAACTGAGTTCAAAACCACAACAATGGAGGTCAAAAATGAACGACAGTGAAATCAAAGCCGGAAGCATCGCAACCGTCAAAATCGGACGCAATCAAGTCGAGGTCGAAATCCTTGGAGCGGAAGGCGACAAGTGGAAAGTCAAGAGCACCTCCAGCGGACGCGAATTCCTCGCCGCCCGACTGGAAAACATCAAGACCCCGGAGACAACGCTCCCTGAGATGGAAGAATCAACAAATGAAGTGAATCCATCTCCCGCCGCGCCGGAATCCGGCAAAGCCGATGATGGCAGGAAAACCGGACTGTATGAAGCGGCGGTTGAGGTTCTTCGCCGAAGTGAAGCGCCGTTGAACTGCAAGGCAATTGTCGCCAAGGCTGCTGACCTTGGACTCTGGAAACAGACCGGCGGCAAGACTCCGGAGCAAAGCCTCTACTCCAGCATCTTCCGCCAGATCAAAACGAAGGAGAATCCGCGAATCGTCAAGAGCGAGACGGTCCGCGGCGCGTTTGAATTCAATCGCGGCTGAGTCAACAGAATTCGGTGCCCCGCAATCACGCGGGGCTTTTTCGTCTTGGGATTGCCACGTTGAATACCGTTGGGAATTCTTACGGTATTATTTTTATCTTCATCAAGAGCGAGTATGGCCACCGGGAGTTGCGGATTCCCAGGATGTCGCACACATCCTGGGTAACAAACCAAGGCTCGCCGTTATTGTCCGGAATCCGACTCAGCTTACCGGAGCGGAAAGCTGAGAGAAATCGAACAGCGACAACTGTTCGGCATCGCGGCAACTGTCAATCAATTTCTGGTACGGCCTGCCGTGTCCGGAAGTAAAGCGGGCACGTTGCCAGTTCACTTTCGGCAGGCCGGTAATGGAAGAAATGTCTCCGACATTACCTTTCGGTTTGAAGTTTTTCAGGTAATGAATCTCCGTTTTCATCTTGAGGTTTTCGACGACCACGGATTTGACCTGCTCGTTCATCGCGGCAAGGACAGCACGGACAATCCCCTCATTATTACTATTCGGCTGGACATAAGCACCATTCTTGCGAATACTGGGAATGACCTCGTGAGTGACCCAGCGCTTGAATGCGTGAATCTTTTCAATCCGTTTGAGAAGACGGGGTGCAATCCGCGCCCCCCCATCTTTGCTTCGTGCCTGTTCAGGTTGATAGTTGAACAGCAAGTGGTAAAGACCGGGTTCGTTAACGATGGTCGCGGTTTGTTTTCTTCCCATGGAATCCTGGATTTCCGCTTTCCCGGTTTCATCGGGATCGAGTCGGCTCACCGACCGTTTGTGATCCGTGTCTCCAAAATACTGACACACATCCTTGGCGACGAACCAAGGATTTCCATCCTGCTCCAGGATGCGGACCGGATAGTCGTTACACATTTTGACGATTTCGTTCATACGTTTCCTTTCTGTTTTAGGAATTCTGATTTTCCGGTTCGATTACCGGGGTTTTTCCTTTCCAGTCGCAGCCCTCGCCGTGGATGAACTCCGCCCAGCGGCGGCGGATCACATCGCAGTATTTCGGGTCAAGCTCCATCGTCCGGCACTTCCGCCCGGTCTGTTCGCAGGCGATCAATGTGCTTCCGGAACCTCCGAAGGTGTCGATGACAGTGTCTCCGCGCCGACTGGAATTTTTGATGAGGTAAACCAGCATCGGAACGGGCTTCATGGACGGATGGTCTGCGTTGCATCGCGGTTTATCGAACTCCAGAATGTTTGTTTGGCAACGATCGGAAAACCAGCGATGGGCGGCTCCCTGCTTCCATCCGTAAAGGATCGGCTCCGATTTATACTGGTAGTCGAGACGTCCCAGGACAAGAGAGTTTTTTACCCAGTAGAGAGTTTCATGAACCGGCAAATCGGCGTCTTTGCATGCCCCACGAAAATTGTAGGATTCCGCGTCGGCATGAAACACATAGAAACTCATCCCCGGAGCTAAAACGTCGGCGGCACATCGGAACGATTTGGTAAGGAAGTCGCGGAAGGCGGAATCCTCCATGTTGTCGTTCATGATGGTCAGCCCGTTGCTTCCCTCATAGGCCACGTTGTACGGAGGATCGGTGAGCCAGAGGTCGGCCTGCTCTTCTCCCATGAGGACAGCCACGTCGGCGGCGTTGGTCGCATCGCCGCAGAGAAGCAGGTGATCGCCGAGACGGTAAAGCACGCCCTGCCGACTGTCGGGCTCTTCCGGCGTTTCCGGAACGGCGTCGGGATCGGTCTCCCCCTCGGCAACGGCGTCTTCTTCGGAACCGTTCAACAGCCGGTCGAGTTCATCGGTGTCGAACCCGAGAAGCGACAGGTCGAAATTCGCCTCCTGCAATTCACGGATTTCAATCGGCAGAAGGTCGTAGTTCCATTCCGCGATCTCGCCAGTCTTGTTGTCCGCGATGCGGTAGGCTTGGACCTGTTCCGGCGTGAGGTCGGCGGCAACGACCACCGGCACTTCCGTCAGACCAAGTTTCTCCGCCGCCTTCATTCTTGTGTGCCCGGCCACAATGACGTGGTTTTTGTCTACCACAATGGGCGAATTAAAACCGAACTCCTTTATGGAGTTGGCCACCGCCTCCACCGCGTCATCGTTGAAACGCGGGTTCCGCTCGTAAGGATGGATGTCCGAGAGGTTCATGTTCGTGATTTGCATACGATTCCTTTCGAAGTTGTGTTCAATTCAAAAATTTTTGAGAAATTCACCCCATTGCACTTGACTTAGTACCAAAATGGAACTATGTTAAGAACGAAGGATGAAAAAACATGCGGGTGAACGGTAAAAAACGAATCACGGAGTTCATGAAGTCGCATGCGAATTCATGTTCCGCATTGAGAAGCTGGACCGACATTGCCGAGGCGGCCCACTGGCACACGTCGATGGAAATCAAACGTGAGTTTGCGTCGGCGAGTTTCCTCAGCAACAACCGTGTGGTGTTCAATGTCGGCGGCAATAAATTCCGCTTGGTTGTGATCGCCATTTATGTTCAGGAAACTATAATCGTGAAGTGGATTGGCACACATGCCGAATACGACAAACTCAATCTCTAACCAACCAGTTCACAGGAGGCAAAAATGAATATCAAGGTTATCAAAAACGATGTCGAACTTGATGCCGCCATGGACAGACTGGAAACTCTGGCCATGACGAATCCGGAACCGACCGGAAAAATCGCAGAGGAAATGGAATTGCTTTCGCTGGTCATCGCTGACTACGAAAACAAGCATTATCCTATTGACAAACCGACTGCGGTGGAAGCAATTCGGTTCATCATGGAACAGCGCGGATTGAAGGTCAAGGACATCGCGCCTTGTTTCGGTTCAACCGCTCGCGCTTACGCCGTTCTCAGCGGAAGCCGAAACCTCTCGCTCAACATGATTCGCCGTCTGCACGAAACGTTCCACATCCCGGCGGATTGCCTGATAGGAACAGCGTCAGTTGCCAAGGCAAATGCCTGAACGCCCGTAAACGCGCAGGGAAGTCCTGCCATTGCATGAAGGCAAGTCCAAGTCTTCCGCCATATTCCGGTGAAACGTGATAACCGTGCGGATGTTCCCAGATGCATACCAGTCGCTTCCTGAGGCCGCCGGACGGCCTTAAAATACCATCGAAAACGCCATGAAAGACATCGTGGGATGCACCCAATTTTTCCGAAGATCATCTTTTGCAAGTCCTTGCGGCGCATGGAATAGAACTTTTTTATCAAGCCGCAACCAACTCTGCTTAATACGCCGACTCCTTCCGCGAGCCTTGATTATCAACGACTTACGGGAGGACCCATGCCTATTTTCGGGCTCATGGAGCCTATCTGGATGAGGCGGATGAGTCCGAAGGGTATCCGGGATTGCTTTGCGTCTGTGAGCGCGCTGGACAGCTTAAAAAGCGTCCGTCATTTTCAAAAAGTGACGGAAAAATCCGTCACTTTTCATAGAACCACAATATATAGTGGTGTTTCTGCTGGTTTGTGAATAGATCATTCATACATATTGTGGTTTAGGATTTCCCTTGCGCGTGTGGACATTGCCCTGCCGTTCCTTCGCCATGATTATTCCATGGACGTTTGCTCTCCTTTCGGCAACTTCCTTTTGAACGGATTTTGAACGCCGAGCGAACGGGCAATCTGATACACACGCGAACGGGAGATTTCGAGTGTGGCGGAGATCCACCGTGCGTCCATTCCTGCTTGGATGAGGGCGATGGCCTCCAGTTTTTGGCATGGAACCCGCTCTCCGGGAATCCAGAGACAGCCATGCCAGTGCTTTTGAACTTGAACCAGCAACTCCGGAGGCAGCACGTCTGCCGCATTTGCATAGTTGCTCATAATTTCGCCTCGAACTCGCCGCAAAACATCTGATCCGC
>CAYWZD010000100.1:0-10621 GCA_964462755.1 uncultured Victivallales bacterium
GCCTGCCGGTCGACACCCATGTGAAACGCATCTCCAACCTGCTGGGGATCGCGCACTCCCCCGATCCGGAAAAGATCGAGGCGGAACTCTGTGCGAACCTAGCGCCGGAACTCTGGGGCGAGTTCTCCCATCTTCTGATCATCCACGGCCGCAGACAGTGTCCGGCGGGACGCCCGAAATGTTCCGGCTGTCCGCTGGAGGACCTCTGCGAATACGCCCGGAAAAATGCCGGAAAGAGAGGAAAATCATGACGCTGAAATACCGCTTCCGGCAGATCAAGAAATTCCCGGACTGGGTCTTCTGGCTCCCGGCGAAAACCCTGCTTTTTCTCCGTCACGTCATGCGGACGGAAATCATCGACGACGGCGGATCGATCTCCGGAAAAAATCCGCCCGCGATCACCGTGCTCTGGCACAACCGTCTGCTCTTCTTCCCCGCGATGTTCGACCGCTGGGAACGGGAACACACCGTGGCTGTCATCAGCGCCTCGCGCGACGGCGAATACATCGCCGATCTCTGCGGACAGTTCGGAATCGAAAGCGTGCGCGGATCGACCTCGCGCAAAGCGGTGCAGGTGCTGATCGGCGCCATGAAGAGCATCCTCAAGAAACGCAAATACGTCAGCTTCACGCCGGACGGTCCGCGCGGACCGAAGTATGTCATGAGCCGCGGACCCATTCATCTGGCGAGCGAGACCGGGGTGCGGATCATCCCGATCGCCGTCAATTACTCTTCCTACTGGGAACTGAAAAGCTGGGACGGCTTTCAGATTCCAAAACCCTGGGCCAAAATCACCATGCATCTGGGGAAACCCATCATGATTCCTCCGAATCTGAACGAGGAAGATATGGAACGCTGGCGCATCGTGGTCCAGAACCGTCTCAATGCCATTACCGTGGATCGGAAAAAGGAGGTCCCTGAATCATGAAAGTGGCTGTCCTCTGCATCGGCGACGAGCTTCTCAAGGGCGCGGTCGTCAACACCAATCTGACTTACATGGGCCAGCAGCTTCTCGCCATCGGGATCATGCCGGTTCTTTCCCTCGAAGTTCCCGATCAGCCTTCCGACGTGACCGACGCTCTTCAGTATGCGATGAACCACGCGGACTTCATCATCACGTCCGGCGGGCTCGGCCCCACCGCCGACGACCTTACCAAACAGGCCATCGCGGAATACCTGAACTGTCCGCTGGAACTGGACCCGAAGGCCGAGCAGGCCGTCCGCGACCGCTGGAGCTCCCTCAAACGCGGTGAACTTCCGCTCCATTTTCTGAATCAGGCGCTTATCCCGAGCGGTGCGGAAGCGCTTCTCAACGCCTGCGGTTCGGCTCCCGGCATCCACATCCGCACAAACACCTCGCCGGAGAAACACATCGTAATGCTCCCCGGTCCGCCGTCCGAACTCCATCCGATGTTCGACAACCAGCTTCTGCCCATCCTCAAGGCACACCTCGACACACGGGTCTATACCCGTCTTTTCTTCATTTCCGGCGTGCCTGAATCCCGGGTCGAGGAACGCACCATACCGATCATCGAAAAACACCCCGGCCTCTCCGTCGCCTACTGCGCCTCCCCCGAATTCGTGAAACTTTTTCTCACTTCGCCGGACAGATCCTGCGTGGAATCCGCCGAACAGGCCGTCAGGAAAGAGTTCTACCTGGAAATGCTCTCCGACGGAGCCTCCACGGTCGCCGCGGAAATCCTCCATCTGCTGAAGGAACGGAAAGCAACCCTCGCCCTCGCCGAATCCTGTACGGGCGGTCTCATTTCCGAACTCGTCACGGAAGTGCCGGGCTCCTCCGCCGGATATCTGGGCGGGGTGGTTTCCTACGCGAATGAAGTCAAACAGAATCTGCTGGGCGTTTCGGAAGAAACCTTGCGGAAACATGGGGCGGTCAGCGCCGAATGCGCCGGGGAAATGCTTTCCGGCGTCGCGAAACGGTTCCGCTCCGATTGTGCCATCTCGGTCACGGGCATCGCCGGACCGGATGGCGGCACTCCTGAAAAACCGGTCGGGTTGGTCTTCATCGGCGTTCGCTGTTTCGATCAGTCCTTGGTCACGGAATACAGTTTCCGGGGCAGCCGCGAACAGATCCGAGTCCGTTGCGCCGCCACCTCGCTCAATACGCTCCGCCGCATGCTCCGGGGAGAGAAGTTATGAACGGCGAATCGCTGTTTTCACCTCTGGCCGGCGGACAGCCCCTCGCCGACAAGCTGAGGCCCTCCACCCTCGATGAGATCGTGGGACAGGACCACTTGCTCGGCCCGGACGGTCCCCTGCGGAGGATGATCGACAGCAAGCACCTTTCCAGCTTCATTCTCTGGGGGCCTCCCGGTTGTGGAAAAACCACCGCCGCGCGCCTTATGGCCAGCAATACTTCGCTTCATTTCACCGCCCTCTCGGCGGTCTTTTCCGGCATCGCCGATCTCCGCAAGGCATTCGACGACGCCGCGCGACGCCGTGAAACCGGCATCGGCACCCTGCTGTTCGTGGACGAAATCCACCGTTTCAACCGGGCCCAGCAGGACGGCTTTCTTCCGTATGTCGAAAATGGAACCGTGATTCTGGTCGGCGCGACTACGGAAAACCCCTCGTTCGAACTCAACGGGGCGCTCCTTTCCCGTTGCAAGGTCTTCGTGATGAAACCGCTGGACGACGAGGCGCTCGAAAAGATTCTGGTACGCGCGGAAAAGGTGGTCGGACACTCCCTGCCCCTCGACTCCGACGCCCGCGCCACCCTCCGGGAACTGGCCGACGGCGACGGCCGCTACATCATCAATCTGATCGAAAGCATCTATAACCTGTCACTCGACGGCGAAATTCTGAACCGCGAAAAACTCCTCAAGTTCGTCCAGCAGAAAGCCCCCGGCTACGACAAGGACCGGGACGGACATTACAATCTCATCAGCGCGCTTCACAAGTCCCTGCGCGGGTCCGACACCGACGCCGCGCTCTATTGGGCCGCCCGCATGATCGAGGGCGGCGAAGACCCGCTTTATCTGCTTCGGCGTCTGACCCGTTTCGCGATGGAGGACGTCAGCATGGCCGATCCCAATGCGCTGAACATCGCCATCGCCGCGTGGGACACCTACGAGCGCCTCGGTTCGCCGGAAGGCGACCTGGCGATTGCGGAACTCGTTGTCTACCTTGGAACCGCGCCCAAGTCCAACAGCATCGACAAAGCCTGGGGCGCCGCACGCCGCGCGGCCAAACAATACGGAACGCTCACGCCGCCCGCCCACATTCTGAACGCTCCCACCAAACTGATGAAGAAGCTCGGATACGGCGACGGATACCAGTATGACCAGGACCTCCCGGACGCCTTTTCCGGACAGAATTATTTCCCGGACAAGATGCCGCGCCAGAAGTTCTACAATCCGCCCGAACGCGGATTCGAACGCGAAATCGTCAAGCGCCTCGCCTACTGGGAGCGCCTCCGCCGCGAAAAACAGGGAAAGAAATAAAATCCGCTGTTCCTTGTTGCAAAATGGAAGTCCGCAGGGTATATTATTCACACCAAGGCTTGAGACACGGCATGAAGCCGTCCGACAAAGCCGGAGATTTTGGATGATTGCGTAAGGAAATGGAGTGATGCAAAGTCGCTCCCGATATTGCCGGACACCCCATGTCCGGAAGTTATTTTATTGTCTTTACACACAAAATTCAGGATCTATCATGAAGAATAGTCCATGGAAACAGTTTTACGATTTCAACGCGCCTCATTACGAAGAAGAAATTTTTACCACCAACACCGTTTTTGAAGCGGAATTCCTGATGAAGGAACTGTCGCTTGCGCCCGGAATGAAACTTCTGGACCTCGGATGCGGAACCGGACGACACTCCGTCGCACTGGCGGCTAAAGGAGTGGAAGTGACCGGACTCGACATCTCCTCCGGGCAGCTGGCCGAAGCCGAAAAAAAGGCCCGCGCCGCCGGAGTAAAGGTCCGCTTCATTCAGGCCGACGCCGCGGCCTTCACGCTGGAAGAACGCTTCGACGCAGCCATCTGCATCTGCGAGGGAAGTTTCGGACTGCTGGCGATCGACGACGATCCGCTGACGCATGAGCAATCAATCCTCCGCAATCTGGCGGTCGTATTGAAGCCCGGCGCTCCCCTGCTGATGACCGTGCGGAACGTCTTCGAACTCGTCCGGCAGTACAGCGACAAGGACATCGCCAACGGTGCATTCGATCCCTACACCCTGACGCGCACGGTAAGTCTGGGCGAATGGTATCCGGGGTTCGATCCGGAAATCAAGGTGAAGGAAAAATGCTTTACTCCGATGGAGCTGAGGATGCTTCTGGAAAACAACGGATTCTCCGTCGAACTGCTGTGCGGCGGAACGGCCGGGAACTGGGACCGTCACACGCTTTCGCTCGACGAGATCGAACTGATGGTCAGGTGCCGTCGTCGGTAAAAAAGACCGCGGGGAAGAAAAAACTCTTTGAAAAAAGCTTTTTTCTTCCCCGCATTTCCGGTTCAGTCGTTTTCCAGTTTGTAATAACGGACCGCGTTCGGAGGCCGGATGTTGGTCAGGTCGCCGCGGTAATGCCGCAATTCCGTGCGGATGTACGGATATTTCAGGAGCTCCTTTTCATTCAGGTCGATCCCCAGGCCGGGACGGTCCGGAATCACCATGCTTCCATTATGAAGCGTGAGGTCCTCGTCGCAGATGTCCGACCGCCACGGGACATCGGTCATCATCATTTCCAGCATCACGAAGTTCGGGACGCAAGCCGCAATCTGGAGGGTCGCCGCATTCGCCACGGGCCCGGAAGGATTATGCGGACAGAATCCGATGTGCCGCGCCTCGGCTTCCGCGCCGAGCATGCGCATTTCCATGATGCCGCCCGCGTGGGAAATGTCCGGCTGGATGTAGTCGGAACAGTTCAAATCGAAGAACTGCCGGTATTCGTAACGGTTGTAGAGTCGTTCCCCGGCGGCGATGGAGACGCGGACCCGCTCCTTGACTTCGCGCATCCCTTCCTTGTCATCCGGCGGGATCGGCTCCTCGAACCAGAAGATATCGAACTCTTCCAGACGCTTGCCGATCTTGACCGCGGTGGGGATGTCGAAGCGGCCGTGTCCTTCTATCAGGAGCTGGACGTCCGAGCCGACCGCTTCCGCGACTTTTGCCACGCATTCCATCGCCTGATCCAGTTCCTTTTTCCCGATCTGGAGCCACGCCTTGCCGAAGGGGTCCCACTTGCATCCGGGGTATTTGTTCTTGCGGACTTCCAGCGCCTTTTCGGCAAACTCGTCCGGGGTCTTCGCGGGCGAGAACCAGCCGTTGACGTACACGGGAACCGCGTCGCGGACCTTGCCGCCGAGGAGCTGGTAAACCGGCACGCCGAGCGCCTTGCCCTTGATGTCCCAGAGCGCCATTTCAACTCCGGCGATCGCACTCATCAGGACCGGACCGCCCCGCCAGTAGGCGTCGCGGTAACAATCGTGCCGGAAAGCCTCGATGTTGTGAGGGTCGCGGCCGATCAGATAACTGTCAAGGTCGTGGATCGCCGCCTGAACGGTGAGCTCCTTATATTCGAGCGTGGCTTCACCCCAGCCGTGGATTCCGGCGTCGGTTTCAACCTTGACGAATACGAAGTTCGTACGGAATGCATTGCAGAGGTAAGTCTTGACCGCCGTGATTTTCATAAGTCGAACTCCTTTCCGGGAGTCATGGCAAACGAGCGAACGCCGAGCGCCTGACATTCTTCGACGAACGGCGCCGGATCGGCGGTGTTCTCCGCGAAAAGCCCGATGTGCATGGGCAGAGCCATTTTCGGCTGGAGCGCCTTCACACATTTCAAGGCATCGGCACAATTCATATTGTTGAGTTTGCCGTTGATGCAGATCAACATCATATCCATATTCCGCATGGAATCCGACAGCAGTCGTTCATCGTAGTTGGTGTCGCCGGAAAGATAGATTTTCTTTCCTTCCGCTTCGATGACGTAGCCGCAGGCGGTCGGGTCGCTGTGCGCGGCGAAAACCGAAGTCGCGGTAAACGGCCCGAAAGGACGGGTCGAATTCATCGGAACCCGTGTGATCAGCACTTCCGGGATGCCGAGGGCGAGAAAGTGCTGAAAGGAGCGGTCGGGTCCCGCGAAACGGCACCCCGGATACGCCTCATGGATCAGCGGCACGCCGTCGGGGTCCAGATGGTCCATGTGGTCGTGCGTGACCAGCAGACAGTCCGGCTTCAGCTTTTTGAGTTCAACGGGAAACGGATGCAAGCGAGCCAGTCCTTCCTTTTTCTGGACACAGTCGCTGAGGTAGGGATCGACGACGAGCCGGTATCCGCCGCTTTCCAGCAGGAAACCGCCTTGACCAAGCCATGTAATTTTCATTTTGTTCCGGCTCCTTTATTGGATTTCATCGAAAACGCGCACGAAATCGACTTCGAAATATTCCGGCAGGACCACCTTTTCCAGAAGGGGACTCGCCTTCGGAGGGGTGTTCCGGTATCCCATGCATTCGGTGGAAACCAGAATGAATTGTTCGACATTGGAAACCGGACCGTCCACGCGGTTGACTTCCTTGCCGTCTGTGTAGAACACATAGCCGTCGCGGCTCCAGTCGACGCCGAAACGGTGCCAGCCGTCGGGGGTGTCCTCCAGCGGATGATCCTTGTGGCCGGACCCTTTGTTGTTCTTTCCGTATCCGTTCCAGATGTTGCCGCAGCGGACGATCTTCTGTTCGGCATAATCCTGGCTTTCCATAATGTCGCATTCCACGCCGCACTGGGAGGCGTCCGGATGCGCGCCGATCGAAGGAGACTGAAGCCAGAAGGCGGTCCACCACCCGGCCTGACGGTTCAGGCGGCAGCAGATTTCATAATAGCCGAACTTGTGGAGGAAGCGGGGAGTTTCATATTTGCCGAACGGCCAGATGCCGCCGGAATCCCGGGGGATGTCATACGTCAGGGACGCCGTCTGGAGGTGCGGAGAACAGTACTGTCCGTCCGGCGTCTTGACGATATGGAGCTGAAGATGGCTTCTGCCGTCCAGAACCACCCCCTGATTTGTAAACGCGGGGAAAGGCTTCCCCCAGAAATTGAGACGGAACCCCCATTTGGAGGTGTCCAGCGAGAAGCCGTCGAATTCATCCGACCAGACGAGTTTCCACTGCTTTCCGGCCGGCAGAAGGCTGTCGGCATGAGCATTTACGGAAAAAGTTTCCATTTTTCAGATTCCTCATTGTTTCCTCAGGGCGCGTAATACATGCCGCCGTTGATGTTGATTGTTTCGCCGGTCACATAGCCGTTGCCGATGACGAACAGGACAGAATCCGCGATCTCCTCGCTCGTGGCGGGACGTCCCAACGGAATGGAGGCGGCCTCCTCCTTGTATTTTTCCGGAGAAAGGCGTTTGTTGATGTTTTCCGTCACCACCATTCCGGGACATACCGTATTGGCGGTAATTCCGAACGGAGCGCCGTTATGGGCCATGGCGCGGGTGATGCCATGCATTCCGAGCTTGGAAACGCCGTAGGCGATCATGTGCATTTCCGCCGGACGGAAAGAGCGGACGGAGGCAACGTTGACGATGCGTCCCCAACCGTAGTTTTTGGCTCTGTTGAAGAACGCCAGAGAGCAGAGGAAAGCGCCCTTCAGGTTTACATCCATGACCTTGGACCACCATTCGCCCTCGGACATTTCCGCGGTGCGGCGCCAGGGGTCGAGACGTGCGTTGTTCACAAGGATGTCGACGCGCCCGAGCGCCTCGAACATGGCGTCCACCGCCTTCTCGTCGGAGATGTCGCAACGATAGACTTCCGCCGTTCCGCCCTTTGCACGGATCTCGTCCGCCACCTTCTGCGCGTTGTCCGGATTGTTCGCGCAGTTCACGACCACCCGGCATCCTTTGTCCGCCAGAACCAGCGCGATCACGCGTCCGATCCCCTGCGACCCCCCGGTCACCAATGCCGTTTTACCTTTGATGTCTTCCATCGCCGTTCTCCTTGTTCAGCCGATTGAACGAAGGGTGGACACCCCGAGCGAAATTTCCCGGGACGCCTCCTTCATGACTTTGCATATTTTCTGATGATAAGAATCGTTATATTCCGAAAATGGGATGCTGACCCCCAGCGTCGCAAAGAATGCGCCGTTCACGAAAACCGGGAAAGCGTAAATCCACTGGATGTCTTTCCGGCAGTCGAAAAAATCCTTCCGGCAGATCGCATCCAGCTTTTCCTGAATCGTTTTCTCCTCCTGAAACTCTTCGAAGAAAGGCATGGATTCGGCCTTCAGACGCCGGAACAGGGCCATCCGCTCTTCCCGCTCCTGATGCGCAACCAGCATCAGCCCCGTCGCAGTGAAAAAAAGGTCGTCGAAGGAAAGCCGGTTGAGACGGATGTTCCGGCGCGGATTGCAATTGCGGTAATAAAGGATATACCGTTTCCCGTTATACAGCTGGGCGATCTGCACCGAGTTCTGAAGTTCCTCCGCGCAACGGTCGATCACGCCGCGGGCGACGGACAGCAGGTTCTGCTGGAACGCCGCCATGTTGCTCAGGGTGAGAATCTTCGGTCCGGGAACATATCCCTTCTGGCGCGACACCTGAAGAATATACCCTGAATCCAGCAGGAGTTTGAGCAGACGCGAACAGGTAGCCCGGTTCAGTTGAAGACGCCGGGAAAGTTCCAGCGGGGGAAGCGGCTCCGGAGAGGAGATCACGATCTCTTCCAGAATGGCGAACGTCTTATCCATCACTTTGATCATTGGACACCTCAAAAGTTCACATTATGAAACTTAAGTCATTATATTTATAATATATACATCACAATATGAAATTTCAAGGGAGCGAAAACAAAAAAATACGAGTTCCGTTTTCCAAAGTATGGCGTCAGTAGGGATTTTGCGTTCCTGAAAAAGTGTCATGCAATACTCTCAGTATTGCCGCGGTACAGCCGCGAAGGCTGGGCATGCAACGGACGAAATCCACACACGGGAGCGGCGGCTCTCGCTCTTTTAGAGCTCGTCCGTCAGCGGGGAAACCGCCGCCGCAAAAACAAAGGACAGGAGGGCTCCGCGCCCTCCAACTCCGCGGCAGGGAAAAATTCCCTGCACCACGGGAAACGGACGCATTACCATTTTTTCCGGGCTTTGCGCTCGATTTCGAGGGCCTTCGGATGCTGTTTGTAGAAGATGTTGTCGTTTTCCGGGGTGATATTCTCCTCGGCGCCTTCCTGATTGGCGGTCTTCTGCTGGGTGAGATAGAGCGACTTGTAGGTGCCTTCGACCGCCATCAGCTGGTCGTGCGTGCCGAGCTGGTCGATCTTGCCGTCCTTGAGTACGACAATCTTGTCGGCGTTGCTGATGGTGGACAGACGGTGCGCAATGATGACCGTGGTACGGTCGCGCATCAGGGAATCGAGAGCCTGCTGAACGAGTTTCTCCGAAACGGTGTCCAGCGCGCTGGTGGCCTCGTCGAGCAGAAGAATCGCCGGATTCTTGAGAACGGCACGGGCAATGGCTATCCGCTGTTTCTGTCCGCCGGAAAGGGAAGCGCCGTTTTCCCCGATCACGGTTTCGTATTTCTGGGGCAGTTTCCGGACGAATTCCTCGACATTGGCCATTTCCGCGGCCTTCCGGACATCCTCATCGTCCGCGTTCGGGCGGCCGTAGACAAGGTTGTCGTGGATCGAGCCGCTGAAAAGGAACGGTTCCTGAAGGACGACGCCGATATTGGCGCGATAGGAATCCTGCGTGAAGTCACGGATATTGCGACCGTCCACCCGGATGGAGCCCTCAGAGACATCGTAGAAACGGAGCAGCAGGCTTCCGATAGTGGATTTTCCGCACCCGGATGGACCGACCAGCGCCACCTTCTCCCCCGGTTCAATCACCAGCGAAAAGTCACGCAGGACCGGAGCGTCGGCGTACTTGAAGGAAACATGGCTGAACTCGATGCGGCCGTTGAAACGCGGTGCGGTCATGGCATCCGGGGAATCCTTGATTTCCGGGATCACCCGCAGAATCTTCATGATGCGCTGCGCTCCGGCGAGTCCCTGCGACACGGAATTCATCTGGGCCGCAAGACCGGCAATCGGGCCAACCTGGATACCGATGTAAGTGTAGAACGCGACGAAATCGCCCACAGTGAAATCCGGTCCGATCATCATGATTCCGCACCCGATGATGATCAGGTAGGTAATCACGATCAGCGATTCATAAATGCCGTTGCAGACGTTCCCCTGCTGGTTCATCCTGACCGCCAATTCCACGGTGGGACGCAGGCTGCTGAAGAAGTGGCGGCATTCGGTGCGCTCCTTCGAAAAGGACTTCACGACCCGGATGCCGTTGATGGTTTCCGCAAGGTTGGCGGAAATTTCGGACATTTTCTCCTGCAGCAGTTTGGCATTCTCGCGGATGATATGGTTGAAGATGTAGAAATTCAGGAAATGGATCGGGAGGGCGCACATCGCAATCAGGGCCAGTTTCCAGTTGATGAAGAAGACCGCGAAGGTGATGATGGCCATCGTGAAGAACTGGTCGACCATGCCGATGCAGAGGGTAATCAGGCCCTGAAGGAGGGCCACGTCGCTGATAATATTCGAAATCAGTTTGCCGGTACGGTATTCCTCGTAGAACCGCAAGGAAAGGCTCTGGAGGTGTTTGA
>CAYWZD010000101.1:0-10611 GCA_964462755.1 uncultured Victivallales bacterium
CCGTGAAGATGAGTGCCGCCGTCTGGACAGAACCGTTCACAACCGAGATCATTCGAGAACTGGAACTGGAAGCAGCCAAACGGTTCCGCCGTCATCAGCTTCCCTCAAGCGCGGCGGAATGGAACCGTGTGCGGAAGGCGCTCCTGCCCGAACTGAAGAAGAAACTGGCCCTGAAAATCGACCACAAACTGGATCTGGACTGCCGTTATACCGAGACCCTCCGGTGCGGGTCCCATTCGGTCCGCCATCTCTGTTACCAGAGCCGGAAGAATTTCTACGTCACGGCTTCGCTGTATGTCCCGAAAGGAAAAGGACCGTTTCCGGCCGTCGTCAATCTTCACGGACACTGGAATCAGGGGCGTCTCGCCACAGCCATTCAAAAAATAGCACATGCTCTGGCGGAGTCCGGGTATGTGGTTCTTTCCGTCGATGCCTTCGGGGCCGGAGAACGTTCCTCGCGCCACGGAGAATTCGAGTATCACGGCGGCATGATGGGCGGACTTCTCCTGAATGTCGGTGAGTCTCTGATGGGAATCCAGATCATCGACAACATGCGCGCGGTGGATCTGCTCAGTTCTCTCGATTTCGTCGATCCTTCGCGGATCGGCGCGACAGGCGGGTCCGGCGGCGGCAACCAGACCATGTATCTGGCCGCATTCGACGAAAGAATCCGCGCCGCGGCCCCGGTGGTGAGCGTCGGCTCCTATCAGTCCTATGTGGGCGGAACGAACTGCATCTGCGAGCTTCTGCCGGACGGCCTCGATCTCTGCGAAGAATCCTCGCTCCTTGCCATGATCGCTCCGCGCGCCCTGAAAATCTGCAACGCCCTCCACGACTGCAATCCCACATTCCATGTGCCGGAAATGGCCCGTTCCCATACCGAGGCCAAAAAAGTTTTCACCGCTCTCGGAGTGCCGGAAAAGCTTACCACCCTCGCCTTCAATGCCGGCCATTCCTATCCGCCGGAAGTGCAAAGCGCCATCCTCGGATTCTTCGATTTTTACCTTCGGGGACAAGGACACGGCATGTCCGCCGTCCTTCCGGAATACGAGACCATCCCGGAGGAAAAAATGCTGGCGTTCCCCAAAGGAAAGCGATTTGCCGGAGTCTGCTCCATCCCGCAATATCTGGAACGACGGGCCTCTGAACTCAAAAAAAACGCGAACGGCACACCCGACGAACTCCGTGAAGTTCTCCGCGTCCGCGAGGAAACCATCCGGCTGGCCGTGCGTGTCGACAAGGAAGACGGCTGGGAAAAATATTCCGTCGAAACCAGCCGCGGCCGCATGCTCCCGTTCCGGGTCCGGCAAGGCAAGACCTCCCGGTGGCAGATACTGGCAGCCCCGGACGGCTGGAATGCGCTGGAATCCGCAGGACTCCTCGCGGAAGCCGTGAACTCAAAAGACTCCCTTCTCATTTTCGACCCGTGGGGCAGCGGGGAATGCGGCTATGCCGAGGAAATGTTTCCCATCCTTTTCAAACAGCATCAGCTGGCCCGCTCCCTGATGTGGCTCGGTCGCCGTCTCATGGGAGAATGGACCATGGATTACCTCCGTGCCGCGGAATTCATCCTCTCGCGCGATCCGAAAGCGTCGATCCGCCTTCTCGGCCACCGCGACAGCGGACTGGCGGCGCTCTACAGCGCGGTCCTGTCGCCGGAAAACATCCGGGAAGTGGATATGATCGATTCCCCGGTCTGCCTGACACGCCGGGAACCCCAGCAGTCGGAAGAGATCATGACGATGGCCCTCTGCATCCCGGGCATCCTCGCGTGGGGCGACGTGGAACATGCCATGACGCTGGCGAAATGCAGAGTCAAGGTGCTCCGTCCAAGACGCGCGGACGGCACTCTTCTTCCCTCTTTTCAATAAAACCGTAAACGGCGGGAGTTCATGAAGAAAATACTTTTGGACGCCTGTTCCAAAACAGGAGAATATACCTTCCGGGATGGAACTTATCTGCGGAAAGAAGGGGGCCCGGTCCTCGCTCCCGCGGTCCTTCTCTCCGGCGGGGCCATCCTGAAAAATTCCCGGAGCGTGGTTTCCGCTCTGGACGCTGAAAAAAAGTTTTTTGTCAAGCATTACAGAAAAAACGGTCTCTGGCGAACGTTGAAACGGCTCCTTCAGTTTCCCCGCGCATGGAGGTGTCTGGGCGCGGCGCTGCTGCTGGAAAAGGCGGAACTCAAAACGCCCCGCGTGCTGCTGGCGTCCCGGTTTTATCTGGTGACGGAGGTTCTGCCGCCGGAAACCGTGTTTTTAACGGAACAGCCGGAAGCCATGTTCGACTTCATTCCCTCGCTCGCACGAATGCACAAAACAGGACTCTCCCACGGAGATCTGAACTTGCGGAATTTATACAAACAGGGCGAAGATTTCGGTCTGATCGACCTCGATTCAGCCCGTTGGTCTGAAGGCGGAGTCCCCCCGCGGGAACGCATCCGGGAACTGGCGCGTCTGGTATCCTCATATCTGAAACAGACAGGACTTGCACCGGAAAAAGCGCAGGCGATCATTGAGAAAGCAACGGAATGCTACCGGCAGGAAACAGGATTCCAGCTTTACGGGAAAATCCTGATCGAACGAGTGAACTATCTGACGGAACGAAGAAAACACTGAACTTCAGAACAGGGACGCCTGATAGAGCCGCGTCATATTGCGGGCAGGACGTTTTTCCTTCGGCAGACGGAAGTTTTCCGTGATTCCGCAGACCCTTCTGGCCTCCGCCCAGCTTCCACCGCCCAGTTTCTTCATGCCGTAGGCCAGAAGATACTGATGGTTATGACGCATGTTGGAGTAAGCCATGTCCACTCCGCTTACGTAGAGTTTGACGATTTCACTGCGGATCTGTTCGGGAGTCATGCTCCGTCTCATCCGGATGGTGTTGTAGTCGATCCCGGCGGCCTGAATGGCCTTGCCCCAGGATTTGAAACGGTGAATGGCGGCCATGTACAACGCCTTGAAGTTGTTCTGCATGTACTGGCTGGACAGCGGTTCGCCGTCCTTGTATTTCTTGCGGATCATGGTCACAATGCGCATCCGGGTCCAGGATCGGTATTTACGGATGGAATTGTAATCCAGTCCGCTGGCGGTGATGGCATTTCCCCAGGAACCGAATATTCGTTCGGCCGCCGCATAAACGCTGGGATATGTCGTCGAAAAATAGTGAGAATTCAGGGGCTCTTTTCCATTGCTGGAAAGAATGATATCCCGAATCATGTCTGGCGTCCAAATTTTTTTAAACATAGTATTCTCTGATTTTCATCCCACAAAATATTCCCGTAACCTTATAATATATAATAAACAAGATAAAATTGCAAATCCGGAAATTAATAATTTTGTTTTTTTTATGTAAGGCAAAGGAAACACACCATCTTCCAACTCAAAATATTCAATAAATGTCTCAACGGTGGAAAACCTTTTTCACCTCTTGCGCTTGAGAAATTAAGCATGCAGATCAACCGGACGCCTCTCTTTTCTTGAAGGTCTGCCGGAAGAAATTCCATCGGATTCATGACTTTTCTTCCGGGGGCCTGCCGCCCGGAATCAGGGTGAATTTTTCTTTCCGGGGAACATTTTTCCGCAAAAAAATGGGATTCCTGCTTGAAAAAACAGGGGACCCGGTGATATATTATAGATTTGAAAGTGACTGGTACAAATTTTTTGACATTTATTTAGGAAAGGATTTTTGGAATGGCCGAGAAAACGAAAAAAACACAGAGCAGATCCAGGGCAAAGACCTTTCGCCAGAGTGAGAGAGCCCGCGTCGCGCATAAAGCCGAGAGAAACAAGCTCAACACAATGGAAAAGAAACTGCGCGCGGTGGTTGCCGGCAACGATCTGACCACGGCTAAAGACCTTCTCAACAAACAGTTCTCCGCGATCGACAAATCCGTCAAGAGCGGCACCTGCCACAAGAACAAGGCGGACCGGAAGAAATCCCGTCTCGCGCTTCTTGTCAACAAAACGAAACCGGTTGAAATCAAGGCTTCTGAGCCTGC
The DNA here is from genome assembly GCA_964462755.1 of uncultured Victivallales bacterium. Lineage (GTDB taxonomy): Bacteria > Verrucomicrobiota > Lentisphaeria > Victivallales > UBA1829 > SIG94. The sequence goes on from CAYWZD010000101.1 coordinate 3,998, forward strand.
TTCCTGAGCTTTGTTTTTCTGAAGCAATCATACTCCGTTCGGAATCAAGCCGGGCGGAGTTCTTTTATTTTCTGTCCGGAAAAGATTCTGACGACGGAAAAGTTCTGCGAGGAAATGCTCAGAAGGAGAATTCGCGGAAGAAGATGTGAAGAAGCTGACGCCCGATCTCCACGGAAAGTTTGTAGGTCTGTTCCACATACGCCGTACCTGTCCTTCCAATGAGCTTCGACAGGGGTTCTTCCGTGGAAATGGTCACACAGTAGAGGACATTCACCGGAGTGAACTCCAGGGATTTCGGCGCAAATTTCGAGGTTTGCGCCGGAGAGGGCGGATAACAGGGAACCGTTCCGCCGAGCTTCTGCACCAGTGTTGAATCCCGGAATTTCACAGCCACCGGGTTCACCGCCGCCACAACGCCCTTATGTCCTTCCAATTCGCCGCGAAGTTTCAGCGTGACTTTGTCGCCCGGCTTAATGCGGTTCACCTCGCGGTCAAGGGCATACGCATAAACGATGGTCTTATCCGATACGATCTGTCCGAGGACCGTTCCCTTCTCCAGCCAGCGGCCGGGAGAAACATCCTTGATGGAAGGAACAAAGATCCCATCCGTCTCGGCAACCACATTCAGGCTGCCGCGCCGCCGTTTCATTTCCGCGCAGGTAAGCTGGTTGACGCGGAGTTTTTCGAAAACCACCGGACTGAGCCCGAAAGTCTTGGTATCGGAACGCATCAGATCCAGTTCCGCCTCGTTCTGCCGCACAAGGGAAAGATAGCGCAGGATACTGAAGTCCAGAAAGACATTCGAGAAGGGAAGGATCAGCTCTCCCTTTTTGACCCTGACAGGCTCATCATCCAGTTCCGCCCCCGCAAAAGCGGACTCGCGCACAGTCACTATCCGGCTGGTTTCCGGAACAATTTCGCAGGGCAGCGAAAACGACCATGGAAGCGGGATAAAGAACAGGGACACCAGCACCGCGATCGAAACCAGAACGAAGACTGTTTTCAACAGATTCAGGTGTTTATGATACCTAAAAAGCACCTTCACCTCCATGAAAAGCGGCATGATCAGCATCAGATAGGCCTCCAGCGCCATCAGCACCACGGCCACCGCTTTCGTAAACTGGAAATAAATCACCAGGATAATCGAAGTATACAGGAACAGACGGTAGATGAACGATCCCAGACCGAAAAAATAGAGCGTCAGGGGCGACGTGTCACCGCTGTCGGGCCAGAATCCGAGACCCAGGAAAAAACGGCGGTTCCAGCTTTTCACATACTCCGAGGAACGCGTCATCAGGTTTTCCACATTCAGCAGATCGCACAGCAGATAATAACCGTCGTAACGGATGAACGGGTTGCCGTTCACGAGAATCGTTCCCAGCGCACTGACCGTGACCAGATAAAACATGGTCGACCGCAGGGGGCCCGGCTGGGCATATACCCACACAATCGCGGCCAGTCCTCCGAAAAGCAGTTCGCTGGCAATACCGGCGCCGTCGCAGGCGATCCGCTTGGCACGGGAGAGCCGCCACGTATCGGTCAGGTCCACGAACAGCCTCGGATAAAACACAATGAAACTGATGCCCATGGAACGAATCCGCGTTCCGAAACTCTTCGCCGTATAACCGTGGGAAAGCTCGTGCACCGTCTTGGTCACCAGCAGAGCCCAGAAGTAGTTCACGAGATTCGACCATGACAGAGAGTTCAGGAACATCGTGTAGGCCTCGTTCCACTGACGGATCATCAGAACATATCCAGTCAGGGCGGACAACGCCAGAATCCAGAGGAAATAACGGTTGAAGATCACTCTCACGAACGGCATGGTGGCCGTGAAAAAGCGATCCGGATGGATCGGAGGAAGTCTGAAGAACAGATACATGGACATGATCCGGTTGAAGAACGTCTTCTCCTTCATTTCCCTGTATTTCCCCACACGGCTGTCCATCACGCCGTATTCCGGAACCATCAGTCCGCTGGTATGCATGAAGCTGAGAATTTCCAGAACTTCCTCGCGGTCCGCATCGATTCCGGCCTCGTTCACTCGCGCAATGAATTCATCCAGCGGATAGTTGCGGTCGAGCAGACGGAGAATCCGGCAGGAACGGTCGGAGAGCTTGTAATAGCTTTCCGCCAGCGGGTCATAAATCATGGCATGATCGCCTTGTTCACCCGGCGGGATGAACTGAATGTCGGACCGGATGGTTCCCGTCTGCGCATCCTTTGCGGCGCCCGAAGCGGGAGGCGGAGAAGGCTGTCCGCCCTGCTGCCCGTTGACGATCGGCTCCCTGGCTTCCGCTCTTTCCATTTCTCACAACCCGCGGTACCAGAGCACCAGGCTCCGGAAAAGATAATAACCGAGTTTGACTTTTTCACCCGTCACCCGGGCAACCCCCCGCATTCCGTAGCGAAGCCCCGGAACATTATTTTCCATTTCCACCTTCAGATTGTAACTGTAGATGTTCTGTTCGGTGAGCTCGGGATAATAGCGGGAAGAAAGGATTTTCACAGGAATCGGAAGTTCCGGGCGCGTATGAAGGAACAGCGTAATGCGCGGATGTCCTTCCAGCACGGAGGCGTCTTTCTCGTTGACCATGATTTCCGCAATCATGCCGGTGTCGGAAAAGATGTCGAACAAACGCTCTCCAAGACGCACCGCGCGCCCGGCCAGTTTGTCCGCGCTTCCATCCGTGATGGCCAGAATCCCGGAAACCGGAGCCCGTACTACACTGTGGCCCAGATACCATTTCGCTTCGGCAATCGCAACCTGTGACTGTTCCCGTTTGTGGACCAGAATTTTGACCCTCCCCAGCCGTTCCTTTTCAGTGAAGGAGGCCATGGACTCCTGAACATATTCGGCATCGGTTTCCTTGAAGGACGCCTCGGCGGACGCCAGCTGGAAACGCATCCGGTCCGTGTTGTATTCCAGAATTGCATCCCCCGCCTTGACTTTATCGCCGTCATTGAAAAAGCAGGTCTTCACCACGCCGTCGAACCACGCGTAGGCGCTGAACATCGACTTCGGCTTCACCACGAACTCCGCTGAAACCGTATGTTCCACATTCACGGTGAACATCGCCACGAAAAAGGCCAGAAGCAGAAACAGGACCACTCTCATGAATGTGATCTTCCGCATCCAATGGAAGAAGTGGCGGAAGCCGCTCTGGGGGACATGCATCCAGAGAGCATTTCCGTAGTCGGCCGAAAGAAGCGTCAGGGAGGCCCCCACATGCTGCGGCACGGCCTCATTGTATTCCAGCACCCACAGGAAAGGCTCCTTGACGGAAACCTTGCTCCGGTGCGAACGCAGGGGGGCAATCAGCAGATTCGTTCCGGAAGAGGTGAGAAAGGCCCGTGCATCCCGCGCCTTTGCGGAAAGTTTTTCGGCGGGCGGACTGTCCGGGGTCACCTCGAGCGCATTTTCCCCGATCTCCAATTCAGCGCAGAGGGTCCGCAACGCCTGCGCGTGTTCCGTCTGCTGCTTTACTTCCACCTGCGCGTATTCGGCAATCACGCGGGGGTGTCCGCGCATATCCAGCAGGGAGGACCGCTCATAAACCAGAAGGGAGCGCGAATTGTTGACGATATGCACGCCCACGGCCGTCAGGTCAGGCTGGACAAAAGCATCCCGCCCGAGGCGTACAATGGCGGCAAGAGCTCTCAACCGGGCCTTCAGCTCGGTATTCTCCTGCTGGGGATTGCTATTGTCCATTGCCGGCCCCTATTTTCACCAGGACTCCGGACATTCCGGCCTTCAGCAAGTGCTTCCGGTTGTCAATCCGGACTTTGATTTCAAAAGTCTCGCTGCGGTGGTCCGCGCGCGAAGCAATTTCAAAGACGTCGCCGGTGACGACCTTATTATTTTCCATGATCCGGACAGTCACGGGCATTCCAATGTAAACCGAGGTCAACTGACGGGAGGGAAGATTCATCACCGCCAGAAGCTGGTTGTCATCGATGATTGAAAGAACCGGCTGAGCGCTTCGGACCGTTTCAAACTCGCGTGTGAGCAGTTTTTCGACCGTCCCGTCGAACGGGGCGCGAATCGTGCAGAACAACAGATGCAGCGCCGCATCATCCCGGTTGAACGCGGCAACCTGCTGCCTTTCCACCGCAACCCCAAAGTCGAACTTGGAACGGACCACCTCGATCTCACTCTGGAGATCGTTTTTGTAAAGACGCTCATTGTCCGACAGCTTCTGCTTCATGAAGTTCACATTCAGAGCGGCTTCCCGCAGCAGAGCTTCCGCACGCTGGAGCTCAATCCGGTTTTTCTGATCGTCCAGCGTCAGCAGCACATCCGATTTTTTGAAACGTTCGCCGCCCCGGAAATTATATTTGGCAATGACACCGTCGATCTGTGTGGATAGAGTGGCTTCCCGAAATGGAAACAGGACCACTTTCACTGGCAGTGCGGCATAATCCGCTTCCGCCGCCGACAGGGAAAGAAACACCATCCATAAAAATAAAACCGGGAGCACCGGCATCTTCGATTTTCTCATAGATTCATAACCTCAAATTTCTTATGACTATAGCGCCGTTCCATAAAAAAAGCAAGGTGGAAAATAAAAAAAACTTCGGGAGAAGAATCCCCTTTCATAAAGGTTTTTCCTTCTCCCGGATTTCCGTCTTTTCACGGAAGGATCGAAACAGTCGGAATTCGTTCAGCGCTTGACCGAAGCAGCCTCAAATTTCTTGAACCATTCCTCGGCCAATTTCGGGTCCTTGCCGACGCCTTCGCCGATCGCATACATCATGGAAATATTGTTCATGGCGTCGGCATCGCCCTTGTCCGCCGCGCGCTTGAACCATTCCATGGCCTTGGCGAAGTTCTGTTCCTCACCCTTGCCGTCGCGATAGAGACAGCCGACACGGACCATCGAAGCCAGATCTCCGACACGTGCCGCCTTCTTGAAGAACTCCATGGCTTCCTTGAAGTCGCCCTCTTCATAGCTGATGGAACCGAGCCAGTAGTAGGAACGGTCATCCCCGTTTTCCGCGGCCATCCGGTAATAATCCTTGGACTTGCTCAGATTCCTGCTGATGATGTTGCCTTTATAGTAAAGCCAGGCGGTCGTGACCATCGCCTCCACATTGCCGTGATCCGCCGCGTCCCGGAAATACTTCGCGGCCAGCTGCCGATTCATGGGAACCCCTTTTCCAACCCAGTAGAGCTTGCCGATGCAGAACATCGCCGAGGCGTTGCCCTTCTGTGCGGCGCGATTGAAATATTCCAGAGCCGTTTCCGGTTTCTGCTGATTATAGTATTTCACGCCGTCGTCAAAGAGGATTCGGGCAATGCGCGCATCTTCCGCGGCCGCCTGCTTCTGAGCATATTCGACGCGGGCTTTTTCCAATTCCGCCGCGGCCCGGACCATGGCCTGATCCAGTTCGTTCTTCAGTTCCTTCTGCATGCCGGCGTCCAGCTTTTCCATGCCGATGGCATTCAGCAGGCGGTAGTGGGCGATGTGGTAGGCGCCCAGGGACATCAGACGTTCGATTTCGGTTTCAGCGGTCGTCAGGCGCAAATGATCCACTTCCAGCTGGGAAAGAGACCCTTGAACCGTCTTGATGGCCAGTGCTTTTTTCAGATGGTCGCTGTAGTTCCGGTGCTCCCTGCGGTTGATCTCGAACCGCTCGCGGGTGGAAACGATATCCGCCTTGGCGATGCGCACCTGGGACATGACGGTAATCGCCTGTGCAAAGCTCCGGAGCTCCTCGATGTCCGCCTGATCGCTGTAGGCCATGTAACGGGCGACATGCTGGGGTGTCTTCAACACATTGTAAGCGGCGCGGACCGCGAGTTCCCACCATGTCTGATTGTAGAGGAAGGAGTTGTTGTTATTGATGAAATCCATGTAGATGTTCACGTTCGGCAGCATCATGAGGATGGTCTTGCGGCATTCCAGAATGTTGATGTGCCGCTGAATGTCGATCTCATACAGCTCCGGACGCTTGAGAATGGCGATCTGTTCCAGAAGCTCGATGTCCGGGAAGTCGAATTCGGGCATCTTGTCGAGGACGGAATCATCCACGATGATGTTCACGGATGGATACACGCCCAGCAGGGAACGGAGCTCCATGCAGGAGGTTTCGTAGCTGCGGGTGTAGTTGGTCAGGCGTTTTTCCATGTCGAGGAAGCGGTTGACTTCCTCGAACGCACGGAACGGCGTGATCTTGTTTTCCTTGCGCAGCTGTTCGATCAGCGCATAACGGTTTTTGCATTCGTTCAGGAGGTTTGTGCTGACATCGATCGCACGCTGTGTGGCGGCAACCTTGTAATAGGCGCGAACCACATCCAGAATCAGGTTCTGACGAATCCGTTCGATCTGCTTTTCTTTCAGGAGCAGACGGTCGTGACTCTGCTGCGAGTTGAAGTATGCAAGTCCGAAGTCAAGCAGGCTGAACGCCAGATCGATGTTCAGGTTGTTGATGTTTTTGTTCGCGCTGGTGCTGTAGCCGTAAGTTTCTCCGTCCGAGGCGATCGCCTTGCTGCTGGAACCCGGCTGATTGTTGCGCGCGGTGAAACCGTCCGTAATGCTCAAGTCCGGCAGCATGCCGAGGATTTCCGCGATCATCATGTTCTTCGCGGCATCCTTTTCCATGTTCTGGACTTT
>CAYWZD010000102.1:0-10596 GCA_964462755.1 uncultured Victivallales bacterium
TATCCTCGTCGCAGTCGATCAGGATTTCCTTGACGATCTGGACATTGCCGGATTCTTCCCCTTTTTTCCAGAGTTTGTTCCGGGAACGGGACCAGTAGGTGGCCTTGCCGCTTTTCAGAGTCTCATTCCAGGACTCTTCATTGATATAGGCCAGCATCAGGACATCATTGGTTTTCCAGTCCTGTGCGATCGCGGGAATCAGCCCGTCGCTTTTTTTGAAGTCCAGTTCAATCATTCGTATCTCCCTCACTCTTTTTTATTCAATAATCCGTGTTTTTTTCAATCATTCAAAAGGTTCCGTCAACTTCGCGGGCTTCGGAGCGGGTTTGCCCGGCTCCGCCTTGGCGTCCGCTTTCGGCGCAGGCTTGACTTCAGGTTTCGCTTCCGCCTTCACCGCCGGTTTCGCCGCTTCCGCTTTCGGCGCGGATTTGACTTCAGGTTTCGCTTCCGCCTTCACCGCCGGTTTCGCCGCTTCCGCTTTCGGAGCAGGTTTGACTTCGGGTTTCGCTTCCGCCTTCACCTCGGGTTTGTTTTCTTCTTCATTCAAGACAATTTTCAGCTTGAAGTTAACAACGCGTTCAGAAGGGGCGACCCCATGAATACTGACGATGTTGCCGGGGAGCGAAGGAATGACATGCTTTGCCGATTCCTGGGAAGCTCCCTTGCCGTCGATCCACTGGAAGCGGTAACTGACATTGACTTTGGGATCTCCGCCCCATATCCAGGCCCAGGCAGGCGTATTGCTCAGAGCCACGGCGGCATCGACCGTCAGCAGACCGAAATCATCGACCTTAGTGCTGGACGAGAGCAGTTCCATGGAAAACTCGTCGTTATTGACCAGTTCGATTCTGGCATCGGTGAATTTTTTCTCGGCCGGCGGGGGCTCGGTAACGCACCCGGCAAGAAACCATACTGACAGCAGGGCGCATGCCATGTTTCCTAAAAACTTCATTCTAAATATCCTCCTGAGCATTGGTTGAAATTCCAAAATTGTCCTGATTGTGTGAAATATAGTCCGCTTTTGGAAAAAAACATCCCGTTTCCCGAAAAAAAATCAGGAATAAGCGACAATCACAGCAAGGACTTCGAGTTTTTCCGTTCCTTTGCAGACAATGGAATGACCTTCTCCCTTGCGGGTAAGGGTGCTGTCGCCGGGCTGAAGTGCAATGACTTCCCCGTTGTCGTTGCACTCGGCGGTTCCGGAAAGGATGTAGTAAATTTCATCCTCGCCCTCGTGGACATGATATCCGATGGAACAACCCGGTTCGAGAACGATCTTGGCGCAGAGCCTCATATTCGGGTTCAGTTCGGTTCCTTTGCTCCAAATATGATGGAAAGCGGCGTCGCCGTTTCCGCCACGGACACTGTTTCTGACTTCCAGTCTGGATTCTGTGCTTTTCTTCAACATGGGAAACTCCGTTGTTGTCTGGATTATAAAGTCGGGCCGAATATATTGCCGTATTTCTTGCTGTTCAGGGCTTCCGTGAAAGCGCTGATTTTGGTGAACGTGCTGCAAGGGTCGATGGTCTGATCCATACAGTCGCCGTCCAGGACGAGGAGCGGCAGATTCACCTTTTTGAGTTCTTCACGGAGATGCTTGGTAAAGCAGCTGTCGGAAAGGGAACAGCGCCCGAAACCGTGATTGTAAAGGATGCAGCCGTTGAGCTTCGCCTTGGCCGCGTTCATGCTGATGTAGTCGATCCGGAGTTTCGGGTCCAGATATCCGACCGTCAGGAGCTTGCGCGCCAGGGACGGATAGGGATTTTCCGGATCGAGATCGAGCCAGTCCACGAAGTTGACCTCCTCGAAAACGATCGGGGCGTTGCACGTGTCTTCCACGAAATCGAGAATCCGGGTGTCGTAGAACGGCGGCAGATGAAGCCACAGTATCCGGTGAGTGTCCCCGATGGGGCAGCGTTTGTCCATGATCTCCCGGCGCTCGAGCAGTTCGTTGTAGAACTGAGTCTGAATGTCGACCAGCTCCTGTTTCCCCCAGAGCTGGGAAAAGAGGATCGCGTTGTAGACGCCTTCCGAGCCGCGGATCAGGGGCGGACTCTGCCACCGGAGAAGGTTGCATTTTTTGGAGGCTTCGGCGGCAAGGTTGGAAAGATGGCAGGCCTCGGAAAGACGCCCCGGGTCCATCTTCATGCCCAGCGCCTCTTCCATCAGCTTCACGGATTTCTCCAATCCCTCGGCAATGGTTTCGACGGCATGGTCGTCTTTCATGCTGATGGGCGTGTGAAGCGAATAGAAACGGTCCGTAAAGTCATACTGGCGCGCAAGATCCTGAAAGATCCGTTCTCCCTGCTGGCAGGGCTGCGAGGTGGAAACGGCAAAATCGGGCGGGGTCAGAGTGGTCCCTTCCAGCACGCGCAAAAAAGAACATGTTTCAGCGGAAAAGCCTTTGTAGGCAGCCACATCCAGCATTTTTTTCGTCCGCTTGGAATTCCTTGCGAACAGCGCGGCATAGGTTTCGAGGGTCAGCATTTTCACGCCGAGCGCATTCAGGATTTCCGTGGGGAAGAAGAGGTTGCGCCAGACGGTGGGCGCCTTGGAGTTTCTCGAAAGGAACTCCTTCCTCGTGGAATTGGCCCGCATGGCGACGGACTTCAGGGGAATGTCCGTGGCATAATCGACTTTTTTCGTGACCAGAGTGCCGCGGATTCCCGCATACTGGCGGGCAAGGCAGGCCGCGCCGACAGCCCCCATCACACGGTGGTGTTTCGGGATCAGAATATTGTTGGATGTGATCTCCCGGAGATAATGCGCCACCGCACGGTTGGAAGCGACGCCGCCCTGAAAAACGATGTCGCCCTTGTAGTTGAAAAGCAGTTCTCCCACACCGGAGATGATGGTGCGGGCCTGAGCCCGGCAGGCGCCGGCGATGATCTGTCCGAGAGGATAGCGGTTCTTGAACTTGTTGATGGAGGTGGCGCTGAGAACGGCGCAGACGCTGGAGAATTCCAGCTCGGAGTCATAGTCCACCTTGTCGGCCATCTCTTCGACGGGAATATTGAGCTTCAGCGCCACGCTGTCGAGAAAAGCTCCGGTGCCCGCGGCGCAGATGCCGCTCATCCGGGAGTTCCACATCGCCATGGCGTCGTTGTAGATCATCGCCTTGCTGTCCTGTCCTCCCACATCGAGAATCGCACGGCATTCCGGGTAGTAATGGAGCGCGCCGGCGACATGGGCGGACACCTCGCTGACCTGAAAATCATAGGGCAGATACTTGCGTGTATCCTCCACGATCTGGCTGCCGGTCACCACCGCGCACCGAATGTCTTTTCTGGCAATACCGGATTCGGCCAGAAAATCCAGAACGGTTTTCTTCAACGCGCCCTGATTGCAGTGACCGCACTCGCCGCAACGCCCGGTACAGTTCAAGCTGCGCTCGGAGTCCGCGGGACGCGTCCGCGTATAACAGGTATTCCGAATTTCGCCATCGGCCCCCATCAGAACAGCTTTGAATGTTGTGGAACCCACATCGATTCCAAGAAAATAAGCGTCCATCTTGTTTCTTGCAGACCTCTTCCTTATATTCTTTCTTTTTTTTCAAATCAACCGGATAATATAGCACGCCCCCCCCCTTTTGTCCATGCCGGAATGGTAATGAATTCCGAATATCTTTTTGTTATTCAGCAGCAAAAACCGGAATTCATTTATTTGAAAATAAAGGGTATTAAAAATTGTTTTTCTCTGTTATAACTTGAAGAACCTGAAACACTCCGGTATCTTTTTTTGCAAAAAACACTATTTCCGGTTTGCTTTTTCCCGGAAAGGCGTATAGAGTGTCAAACTGGGGAAAAAACATGAAATTACTTATCACACACAGGAACCGAGAGAATGGCTCTATCAAAACTGCGGTGGATCGTATTGCCGTGTTGTGCAATCTGTTTTTATCTTCCGCTTTTCGCCGGCAACACCGAAACTTCTCCTGTAAATAAACAGGAGGAGAAAAAGAAACGCACCGAAGCCGCTGCTGCAGAACTCGACAGGATTGCCTCGGGACTTGCTCCCTCCAGCGGGAAACTGGCAGTGGTCCAGCGTCTGGAAGCGCTCTTCAAAGGGAACTCCGATCTGATCGTCCCCACCAAGGCTTTCACCCCGCTGCCGCCTTATATTTCCATGCATGAACTGCCGCCGCGGGACAAATTGAGTCCGCCGCGCATGTTGATCATCTACCGTCTGCGTTTCATGCAGGCGGACGACAAGACCCAGGACGCCATCGAGGGAATCGTCGGAGAAAACGGTTCCGTGGAAATTTCGGCGGACCAGAACACCGTCATCATCAATGTGGAAAAGAGCAAGGCGGAAGGAATCCGCGGCGCCCTGATTGCGCTCGACCAGCCCCTCCCCCAGATCCTGGTGGAAACCCAGATCATCGAAGTCCAGGTGGAACAGGGAGAGGAACGGGACGTTCAACTGCAATATACCCAGAAGGACGGCAAAACCGGAACCGTCAACACCTATGGATACAATCTGGACAGTCCGGGACAGCAGAACAACTCCGGACAGTCTTCCGGTTTCAATTTCTTTCCGATCTCCACCACGGACTCCGACGGCGGATACAAGCAGCTTCAGGCGGCGATGAAATGGCTGAACACCAGCACCGACGCCAAGATACTGGCCTCGCCCAACATCATTGCCGCGCTGGGAACCGAAGCCAAAATGACCACCGGAGAAGAACTGCCTTATCAGGAAGCCTCCGTCACGAACACGGCCGTCACCCAGAGCGTCAAGTTCAAGAAGACCGGCATCAATCTGACCATCAAGCCCGTCATCATCAATAAAGACACCGTCCGCCTGGAAATCAAGCCGGAAATCATTCTGGCCGTCCGGTATCAGACGTTCAAGCAGACGGACTCCGAAGGAAACGTCACTTCGGAAAGCAGCATTCCCGTGGTCTCCATCCGGAACATCTCCACCACCCTGATGGCGGCGGACGGTGAAATCATCATGCTGGGCGGACTCTATTCCAGCGAAACCACCGAACGCCTCCGGAAAACACCGTTTTTCAGCACGCTCCCGGTCCTCGGCGACCTCTTCACCGCCAAGGATTCCACCACGTATGACAAACAGCTGTTCTTCTTCATGAAGATTCATATTCTGAAATCGCCGTATTCTGTTCTTACCGATCCAGAAAACAACGCCGCCATCATTCAGGACATCGGCCGGGCCCTGCGCGATTCCAGAATCCTCTTCAAAGAGAAAAGCAAATCGGATCTGATCGACCACAAGACCTTCTTCTCCATCGATTCCTTCTGGAATCCGAAGTCCATCACCCCTGAATACGACGGGAGCGAGGCCGGTCCTGACACCCCTCCCGCTCCCAAACCCCTGAATCCCGGGAAGACGACTCCTGCCGAGAATGACTCCGAACGGAACTGACCATGAAGTGGATCAAGTCACGAAAAATCATTCTGCCGGCAATCCTGTTCCTGCTGGCGGTCGGCGGGGTGTTCCTCTATCTGAAAATTCAGTCCAGCAGAAGCGCCGGACTCAAACAGGAGAACAAGGCCCCGGACCGTATTTACAAGGTCAAGCGAGGAAACATGGTGATCGGGATCATGCTCAAGGGGAGCGTCAATGCGAAAACCAAGCATAAACTGGCATTGGAAGCGCCTTTCTCCACCAAGCTGATCAAGGTTGTCGATGAGAATTCGAAGGTCAAGGCGGGCGATGTCGTCGCCGAGTTCGAAACCTCCGATCTCCTTCTCAAGATCGACGACTACAAGCTCAACATCGAACAGACCAAAAAAGACCTGGCCATCTCCAAAGAGGAGCGCGACGTCCTGATTTCCACCAACAAGGAAGACCTCCGCACGGCCCGCGACAAGGTCACGGAATGCGAAGACGCCTACAGCCGTTATGTCCGGCTGGAAGGCCCGCGCGACCGCGACACACAGGAACTCGCGGTCTCCGACGCAGAAAAGGAACTTTCCGAATCTTCGGATACCCTGTCCACCGCCCGCGACAATTACAACAACAAGGTTTTTTCCGATGCAACGGAGGAGAAAACGGCCAAGCAGGCGATCGAAACCGCGGAAAAAAAGGTGCTGTCGGCCCAGACAAAACTCAACTCGGCCCGTCTGGCGAAAAAACTCTTCCGCCGCTATACCTATCCGAACAAACTTCAGGACCTCCGGAACCGTCTCGCCCAGGCCAAGCTCGGATATGAGAAGACGCGCGTACGCACCCAGTCCCTGCTGACTCAGAAAGACAATCAGATCTACCGTCTTGAACTGACCATCCGGAACAACGAACGCCAGCTGGAAGGCCATTCCTCCTGGGTTCCCATGATGCAGCTGATCGCTCCCGTCAGCGGAATCGTGACCTACGGCGACCCGGACCGCTTCTGGGGCAACCCCGAGGTCAAAGTCGGCATGGACGGACGCCGCAAACAGGTCATCATCACCATTCCCGACATGAGCAAGATGATCGTCGACGTGAATCTGCCCGAACAATACCGCTCGAAAGTTTCCGTCGGCGATCCGGTCATCATTACGCCGGACTCCATCCAGACCATCAAGACCAAAGGCACCATCGAATCCATCGCCGCCCTGCCGGTGAACATCATCCCGTGGGACAAAAGCACGCCGAAAATCTACCGGACCATCGTCACCTTCAATGACAACAATCCGAAGATCGTCAGCGGTATGAGCGTCCAGGTCGAAGTCGTCTCCAAGGTTCTCCACAATGTCCTCCACATCCCGATCGAAGCGGTCTTCGAAGAAGGCGGACAGCTGCTGGTCTACCGGAAAACGCTGGCCGGCCCGGAAAAAACAAGCGTCAAAATCGGAGCCTCGAGCGACAGTTCGGTGGAAATTCTCGAGGGTCTCAAGGAAGGCGATGAAGTGTTCCTTTACCGTCCGTTCCAGGCAAAAATGAACTGACACGCGCCGAAAGGACAGAACAGGATGTCCGCACAACCGGAAAAACAGACCGAGGCCCTCTATCTGGAAGACCTCTACAAGACCTATCGCACGGGAACCCTTCAAGTGCCGGTCCTCAAGGGAGTGAACTTCGACGTCAAGCGAGGCGAATTCATCGGCATCATGGGCTCGTCGGGCTCCGGCAAGTCGACGCTGCTGAACATCCTCGGGATGCTGGACAAGCCCACCTCCGGCAAATACCGCATCGACGGCATCGCCGTGGAGACCCTTTCCGACTACGAGCTCACCACCATCCGGAACGTCAAGATCGGCTTTGTGTTTCAGGCATTCAACCTCTTCGCCCATCTGACCGTTCAGGAAAATATCGAGGTGCCCATGATCTACGCGGGCGTCCCCAGGCATGTCCGGAGGGAAGTCGCCTCCCGGATGGCCGGAAAAGTCCATCTGGCGCACCGTCTCGACCACCGCCCGACACAGCTTTCCGGAGGCGAGTGCCAGCGGGTCGCCATCGCCCGCTCGCTGGTCAACAACCCCACTTTCATCCTCGCGGACGAACCGACGGGCAACCTCGACGAGAAAACCGGCACGGAAATCATGGCCCTGTTCCATGAACTCCACCGCAACGGAACCACCATCGTCATGGTGACGCACAACCCGCAGTATGAAGGCGAACTGGACCGCGTCATCTATCTCCGGAACGGACGTAAATGGCGGGTGGTCGACAACATCACCCACACCACCGAGGAGTTTGAAACAGAATGAGGCTCGGCGACCAGATATGGCTTTCCTTCCACAACCTGATGCTGCACAAGGTCCGCTCCATCCTGACTTCCCTCGGCATCATCTTCGGCGTCGGAAGCGTCATCGCAATGCTCTCCATCTCCGAGGGCGCCAAACGGGAGGCCCTTTCCCAGATCGAAGCCATGGGCGTGGACAAAATCATCGTCTCCACGCGCAAGCCGCCTCCCACCGGCAAGGACGTCTCGGAAAGCAGCTCCAACAGCAATATGGAAACCTACGGCCTGACAAGGCTCGACTATGACCACATCTCCCGGATGGACAACGTCAAGTCCATCGCAACCGCCCGGAACTCCCGGAAAAACATCCTCCGCGGCACGACCCAGCTGGATGTCTCCCTCTTCGGCGTAACGCTGGATTTCCTCGAGGAGAGCCGTTCCGAAATCGTCGAAGGACGCTGGCTTTCGCCGGTCGACCGCGACCGCAATGTCTGCGTCATCGGCGTGGACGCCAAACGCGCCCTCTTTTCCATCACCAAACGCAACATCCTCGGCGACATCGTCACGGTCGGCGACGACGCCTTCACCATCGTCGGAGTCCTCGAAAACCGCAAGGGAACCGTGATCGAAGGGGTCGGTTCTCCCAATTCATGCATATTCATCACCACGACCGCCTCCGAGGCCCTCTACGGAAAAATGGCCGTCCAGCGCATCAGCGGACGCACCTACATCGAAGTCGTCGACTACGATTGCTTCATCGTCAAGGTGCTGGACGTCAGCTACATCGACTATACCGCAAGGCGAATTTCCGCATTCCTCTCCAAAACGCACAACAATGTCAAGGACTGGGATATGGTAGTTCCTCTGGACATCCTCAAGCAGCGGGAACAGACGCAGAACATCTTCACCGTCGTGATGAGTTCCATCGCCGGAATTTCGCTGCTGGTCGGCGGAATCGGCATCATGAACATCATGCTGGCAAACGTCTACGAACGGCGCAAGGAAATCGGCACCAGCCGCGCGCTCGGCGCACAGAAAACCGACATCATCCGCCAGTTCCTTTTCGAAACGATTTTCCTGACCTCCATCGGCGGCGCCATCGGTGTCGGAATCGGACTCCTGATCGCAAAAGTCGTCACCCGATACGCCAACTGGCCGGTCGCATTCTCCATCTGGTTCATCCTTCTGGCCCTGATGATCTCCGCCGTCATCGGCATCATTTTCGGAACCTACCCCGCGTGGAAGGCCGCCCAGCAGAACCCCATCGACGTCCTTCGCGCGGAATAAATCGGGAGAACCGCCCATGAACAGCCGTTTTTTCAGGAACACCTCTCTCGGCCGGATCGGAATCGAAGACAACGGAAACTCCATTGTCCGCCTCTATCTTCCCGGTTCGCACCCGGATGAAACCCC
Source organism: uncultured Victivallales bacterium (assembly GCA_964462755.1). Lineage (GTDB taxonomy): Bacteria > Verrucomicrobiota > Lentisphaeria > Victivallales > UBA1829 > SIG94. The sequence continues at coordinate 9,044 of CAYWZD010000102.1, forward strand.
GGCCGCCGAAAAGGAAACGCCCCTCCTCAAGGAGGCCTTCCGCCAGCTTCAGGAATATGCCGACGGCAAACGGAAAGACTTCGATCTTCCGCTCGATCCGCACGGCACTCCGTTTATGCGGAATGTCTGGGTGGAACTCCTTCGCATTCCTTACGGGAAAACAGCCTCCTACAAGGAAATCGCGGAACGCGTCGGCAAACCGAAGGCGTGCCGAGCCGTCGGACAGGCAAACCACGGGAATCCGATCGCGATCTTCATCCCGTGCCACCGGGTCATCGCCGCGGACGGCTCCCTCGGCGGATACGGCGGCGGACTGGATATGAAACAACGCCTGCTGGATCTCGAGACCCGCTGAAATATGGAAAGACGGCAAACTTGTTTGCCGGGGTGCAGGTGATTCTCACCTGCCGAGGAGTTTGAGGGCGAGGAGCCCCTCATGCCTCTTGCCTTTGCGGCGACGGTTCCACCGCCAAAGGACGAGCTCCGACAGGAGCGAGAGTCGCCGCTCTCAATGGCGGAGCTTGAATTCGTTGGGCGTGCAGCGGTAGAGTTTCTTGAAGGCGTTGCAGAAACTGCTGGCATCGCAGAAACCGTGTTTCTCCGCAATCTCGTTGAGCGTGAAAATCCCGGTCTTGACGTCGTTCGCCGCGTTGGAAAGACGAACCCGCAGGGCAAACTGTCCGTAGCTGACCCCCATCGCCGAAGAGAAAAGAACGGAAAACCGGCTGACGCTCAGGGAACACGCCGCGGCGGCTTCCCGCAGGGATGGCGGAATATTCCGTGTGCGCACCAGACTGACCGCCTTCTGGATCCGGCTCATGTCGGCGTTGAGCAAGGCGTTGTTGCCGGGCTCCTTCTGGATGTTTTCGGACGCACGGAGGATCAGTTGGTGGATCAGAAGCCAGCAGTGGGTCTGCCAGTTGAGCGGCTTCCTCGATTCAAGGCGGAAAAGGCTCCTCACGATGGTCCGGATCTCCAGATGCTCCTCATCCGTCGAAGGACAGTAGCGGCGCGAGGGGGGAACGATGAACGGAGCCAGCCAGTCCGCATTGGAACAGGGGCCCACGCTTCCCAGATTGTCGATATTGATATTGACCGTCATGACCATGTTGTGGCGTGCCACGAGCCGGAAGGCGTGAGGCTCCCAGCACATGGTCCACCAGAGTTCGTTCTTGCGGAAAATCCGCGACCAGTCTCCGAAGGCGGCCTCGACGGCCCCGCAGAGAACGATGGAAAGCTGAAGCGCGTAGTGAACGTCTCCCTTGAGATGCTCCTGCGGACCGCGCCCGTATTCGACCAGAATGTCAAACGGCGTCGAGGCGGTCAGCATCGGGTGCATCTGCGATTCAAGCTTGATTTCTTCAAAATCTTCCATAAAAGTAACTTTTCACAATTTATTGATAATATTTCGCAAATGAATACCATTGACTGGAACGGGCTATCCGTAGTAATTTATGTGTAGAAAACAGAAATGCAAATCGAAACCGTAATTTTTCCAGAGCAAACTAAAATTACAAGGAGGTAGCCCATGGCTGCTGCAAAACAGAAACTCG
>CAYWZD010000103.1:0-10549 GCA_964462755.1 uncultured Victivallales bacterium
AGCGTTTCATTTTTCGTCTGACCGCGCGCTGCCGGGAGAGGCCACGACTGGAGACCGTTTTCCATCGGACAATTTCGTCAATAATTTCCTGACGGAGCTTTTTTATTTGCGTCGGTCGGAGGGGGAAAATGCGCTGCCGTGATTTTTCGGCAAATCACTCTGACAGCCCCGACAAAGGATAGCTTATCAGGATCACAATGGTTTTTGAGGGATGCTTGATGCATCAGGGAACGGATGGTGAAGTGGGTCAGCAGATAGCCGTAAAATTCCTGAATCACCAATTCCGGCGTTTTGCTGCGCAAGCATTCGCCGGGCTCTTTGAGGTGATTTTTGATTTCGTCATACCCCATTTCGATTTCCCAACGTTCATGGTAGACAGCGGCCAATTCTTCGGCCGGAGCCTGAAGGGGATCGAGAATGCTGGTAATCAAAATGTATTTGCCTTTGCCTCCTTTGAGTCGGTATTCGATCACACGGACCGCGATGCCGTGAATCTCCTTGCGCCGGTCATCGGGGGATGGATAGAGCTTGCTTAAATACGAACCGTCGTCAAAAACAGTCAACCGGGCGAACTTCATCACGCCGCGAACCCGGAATAGGAGATCGGCTCCGGTTTTTACCGCTTCGCTGTAAACCGGATAGCAACCGAACCCACGGTCGGCAATCAGTAACATTCCGGCTTTGAGCGACGACCATAATTTCTTTGACAGGGTGTTTTCATGATCCTTATAAGGGCCGTGGGCCGCCGCAAAAATGGCATGAGTGCCGATTTCAAGCAGAGCCACAAAACGCAACTTGGGAAAGGCCGCCTTGCCGCGCGACGCATCCGGTGCACCGAAAAATTCCCGATTGGCCTGCTCGTCTGCCAAATCGAGCGTACTGCCATCGACCGCCACCAGTCGCCACCGACGATAAAAGGCACCCGCCGTCCGGGGGACGGCCAGCGGTACACACACCGCTTCAAACAACGAACTCATGACTTTTGACCCCAGATGATTGCGTGCGTTGGAAATCCCGCCGCGCCCATTGATTATCCCGCAGGATAATGGCAGTTTGAGCTTGTCGCAACCTTCAAAAATGCAACGCAGCACTTCTTGCAACGATACTTTCGCATACAACGTCATGCAGATGACGTAATAGACCATGAGCTCCATCGGCAATTTCCGGTAGCGTTGCGTCTCTACTTCACATCTTCTCAGCGTATCCAAGACCGTTTTGTATGGAATCACTCCCATTAATGACGCCAACGTCAAAAAATCACTGGTCCGAAGTTCACCTGTTATCTTCGCCTTGGTCCTTGCCATCTTGCAGCCTCCCGGTCAAGGTTGCAGTAATATAGCCTTAATACGAAAAATTTCAATACTAAATGAGCAGTATTTCGTTTAAAAGTTCTTATGGAATGGGGCTTCAGGAGTGGTATGGAGTGTTATTTTGAGGCTGAGGCGGGGACGTTTTTACAGAATTTTGAGTTAAAAATCGAAGTGTTTCCGTCGCATACCAGTGTGCTGGTCAGCCGCCTGTTCGGAATTTCCTTCACGCAGCTCCTTCGCCGGAAACGCATGGAAAAAGTGGAGAATTATCTGGCCTCGACCGACTTCTCCCTGCGCGAGATCGCGGCACGCTGCGGGTTTTCCGGAGAGTTTCACCTCAATAAAGCGTTGAGGTCCGTGCGCGGAATTCCCCCCGGGCGTTTCCGGAGGGAATTCCAGGCAAAGACATTCACTTCATGATCCTGTCTCCGCCCGGAATCCGGAAGGCGGCGGCTTCTTCGTTTTACTGTTTTCCCGCAGGATAAATGGCAGGAGCCGTGCTGACCGCTGATGGAATGCCGCTGAAAATAGCCGACATATCCCCGGCGCCCCAGAGAAGCAGTTTCCAGTTGCGCGGAGTGTCGGACGGTGCGAATTTGACGGTGCGGGTCTGCACCGGGTCCATCGAATTTTCGTATTTCAGCCACGGAAGACGCGCCTCTCCGGCATTGACGGCATGGATGGTTTCCACGGTCTTGCCGGTGTCGTCAATCATCTCGACATTGAACTTGCCCGGATGAATGCCGCGCACCCGGAACGTGAATTCCGAAGTTTTCGCCGGGATTGTGAAATAGAATCCCCTGGCGTTGCCGGTCTTCATGCTGGAATCCGGTCCCAGCAAGGCGAATACGTCATAAGCGGATGAATTCTCCACATTCCAGATCGCCGTCATGTCGTCGTCGATGTTCAGCGTAATCACATCGCCCGCCTTCCCGGACACCGGATAGACTTTCCGGAACGCCTTTGAGGTGGGGTATTCTTCACGGATCAATACCTTTCCATCCGGAGCAATCAGGGAAAGACTTCCGCCCGCTTTGGATTCCGGGCGAGAACCGTATTTTGTACGGACAACCGGGATTTCGGCGGCATCTTTTTTGAGATGGATTTTGAAGACCTTGCAGTCCGGTCCCCGTAAACTGAAATCACCGTTTCTTTCAGAGAAAATCTGTCTGACGAGAGAAGAATTGTTGTATTTGTACTGATGATCGGGATGGCTGGCGTTCCAGCGGGAAAGGCCATCGATCAGCCCCGGCACCGTGGCCATGTCCATGGAAAGTGCCTTGCCCGCGGCATCCATTCCCTTGAAGGTGGCGCCGCTCATGACATCGGAAGCGATGTCGAACATCCGGGTGTCGTTGCTCAGGTTTCCGGCATAGATCACGGCAGGGGTAATCAGCAGATTCAGGCCGGGAGAGCCGGCGTTGTAGGGTTTGCCGTCCCACGAAACGCCGTAGGGCCAGGACTGTTCCTGAGGACTCCAGGCGAGGACCAGCCAGTCGGCTCCGGTGACGATCGCCTTCGCCGCGCGGGGATCGCCGGTGGCGGCATGGTAACGGCCAAGCCCTTCCAGCAGAATGCCGATCAGATACGGACAATTTCCGTAAGTGTCCTTATGTCCGCCCGCATGGTCCTTCGGCATGACATGGGGCCATGCGCCTCCCTTTTTGAAGTTCTGCTTATCCATGGCGGTGTCGGCGATATGCTTGCCCGCCTTCAGATACGCCGGATCGTTGAGCATGTCGTAGAGCCCCATGATGGCGGTCAAGCTCCAGCCCGCGGAACGTTCATGCGTGCCGAGTTCCTTGAAATTCGGAGACATATAGTTGCAGATGTGCTCCCCGAGTTTCAGCGCGGAAGACATGACCCTGGCATTTCCGTTCATGGCCCATTCATAGGTCATGCCTCGGCTCCACGTATGGCCGTTCTCCGCCGAATAGCTGCGGTCGTAGACATGGGACCATGTGGCTCGCTTCACAACCTGGTAACTGATGCCGGTGTGGCCGATCCCGTGCTGGGCGTTGGCTCCGATATAATAAGGGTCGGGATAGGCGTGGACGATATCCACGTCGGCCTGATGCTGGGCGGCCAGCGACGCGAGCCGGGCGGCGTCGCGGTTGCCGGTGCGGATGAAATGGACGAACATGCCGTACGCGAGATCGTATTCGTTGTTGCCCCAGTTGCGTCCGCGTTCGCCGAACCAGTCGCCATAGTTCAGGAACCCGAATTCACGCTGGCGTTTCTTGAATCCATAATGGTCCTTGACTGCCTGACGCATTTTCCGGTCGTATTCGTCAAAACTGTGGTCGTTGTCGGCAGAAGCGCCGGGGATGGCCTTTGTCAGGAAATACCAGCCGCGGTCGATGACGGGAACGACCGGCAGATTGGTTTCTGCAAGGGTGACGGACACGTCCTTCCCGGAAAAGTCAAAGCAGAATTTTTCGGTGAACGACATCCCCCATTTCATCCGGTATTTCCCCTCGGCAAACGGGAACTGGAGGTAATACGGAAGGTCTTTTCCGAACTTCGAAGAGGGTTGTTTCGGAAGGAGTTCCAGACTCACTTTCCGGTCGTCCGCGGAGAGAGCCTTGGGATAACGCAGGGCGGCGTCGCGGATTGCCACGTTAAAACGCTTTCCTCCCGCCTTGACAACGGCAGCGCCGGACATTTCGCCGGGTTTGCCGTTCAGGGTGCGTTCATCGGACTGGAAAAAGCGCTTGAGATTTCCGTCTTCATCGACACTGAATTCGGATATCGGATCGGCGGTACGGAAATTCAGAGCCAGCGAGGTGAAATCGGTGAATTCATTTTTCAGACTGGTGTTGATGTAGGATAACTCGCCGTAAATGGCCGCCGAACCCCGGTAAAAACGCAGACGCACCACATAGTCGGCAATATTCCCGAGCTTGCCTTCCAGACGGAACTGCAATACTTCCGGCCCCTGTTCCTCCACCGCGATTTTGTTCAGGGTGCATCTGGCGACACTTCCATCCTCCAGCACCAGTTCCAGCGGGTCGAGCCCGCCGATTTTTTGTCCATTGCAAACCACTTCGCTGAACAGCTTGTCGTCGACTTTCACACTCAGGGGACCGGTGGTCACAAAATAGCCGTTCCCCTCCTTGCGGAAGGACAGTTCACTTTTGCCGGGAGATGCCGTTTTCCCGGAAACCACCTGATAAACGGCTTTCTCATGGGCTTTCAGCGGCGCCGTGAACTGGATCAGGACCCACTTCGCCGAACTGTCCGGCCAAGTCCCGGTAAATTCGAACTGCGCCGGAACTTCCTTGCCGGACGGGTCAAGGACGCGAAGCTGTCCGGGCTGATAAAAAGAACCTTTCGGCAGAGGGAAACCGAACCGGACCGCCGCATTGCGGGCCACTCCTGCCTCTTCCAGCAGTTCCACCGGAATTTTGAAATCGGCCGGCTTGTTGGGTGTGTCGGCAGTGGCAACCATGAATTTCGGCACGGGAAGCGCACGGGCGGGCTTCCGTTCCGCATCGCGCAAATGACGAGCCACGTGTTCTCCGGACAGTCCCTTGTCTTTCAGCGGCAGAAGCATCACCGTATCCCCGTAGTAACGGTAATACTCCTTCGGCATATTGTCCGAAGCCCTCATCGGAGGAGGCGTATCAAAAGGATCGGCGGCGAGCGGCTTTTCTCCGGGCTTGAGCGAGGGGCCCGCTTGAGCCTGAAAGCGGACCTTCACCTCCTGCCCGGCGGTCAGGTTCAGAATCCGGGGCTGGGGCGAATCATGCGCGGCATAAATGACATTGCCTTCCGGCGTTTTTTTGCTGAAGCCGGACGCCGTACGCCAGTCTCCCGACAGTCCGGCTCCGCTGACAGCAATGTTTCGGTAAACGGTCCAGGTCCAGACCTTGGCATCTTTGACGGCGGAGCGCAGCGACAGGGTCGCCTTGCCGCTCTTTTCAGGAGTAAATGAAAATTCCATATCCACCCAACGATCGGACGGCAGACTCGCCTCTCCCTGAAAGATCAGGTAAGTCTTTTTTTCCGTTTCGTTCTTGATCCATGTCGGATAAACGCCCCGCAGGCCTTTGGAGACAGCTCCGACTTTGAACGGGATTTTCTCGCTTCTGCCGTCAATATCCACTTTTACGCGTGACGGAAGCGGGGCGGCAATGCTGATGCCGGTCCAGAGACAAGCAGCCAGAAGCAGTAGACTTTTCATCATATCCTCTTTAGGGTTGGTACATTATCTGTTAACAGGGCAGAGATTCCGCGGGAACCCGTTTCACCGGAATAGTTTCGCGATCGGCAAAGCCTGTTTTTTCGCATTCTTCACAAACCAGCCGGCAACCGCTTCGGCTCCTGTGCGCCGAAAATGGGTATCGTCCACGTGCAGTCCGGGCGTTTTGCTTTTTTCTCTCTCCTTTTCGATCTGTTTGTCCCAATATGGGGATTCGCCTTTCTTGACATGATTAAAGAGTTTTTTGGATTCTTCCGCGCCCATTTTCGTGTATTCTTCCCGGGTGATGGCGTTCAAATCCACCAGTGCAATGCCGTTTTCCTTTGCCAGGGAACGGACAATATCGGGATATTCGCCCAGCGTGCTGACGGCTTTTCCATCGTTGAACTGGCGGCGGCAGACCGAAGTGACGAAAACCGGCGTCGCGCCGCGTTTTTTCGCTTCATTGGCGAAGAACAGCAGATATTCGCGGTATTTTTCGGGAGAAGTGTATTGCTTCTCCGAATATTTCTTCTGGTCGTTATGTCCGAACTGGATGATCAGGTAATCGCCGGGTTTGATCTCATTCGCGAAACTCTCGAACTTGCTCTTGCCGGTTTTTTCATCCTTCTTCATGAACATGCCGGAGCTCCACCCGGAAATGGCCTGGTTCCGCACCTTGACGCCGTCCCTGCAGCGCTCCTGCAGCACCTGTCCCCACCCGGTCAGCGGCTCGCTGGTTTTCGGGTAGCTGGCCATGGTTGAATCTCCCATCATCCAGATGGATTGAGCACAGAGCGCGGCGCCTGTGAGCATGGAGAAAGCGACAATTCCGGTTTTCATGATCATTTTTCTTCCTTATTCTGATTGAATGGTAAACTGAAGTATAAATCAATCGGGCGTCATTGCAAGGGATGCATCATTTTTCGGCTCAAAAAGTCGGATTTGCATACGTGCATATCGGCAGTCTGAAAACGCAGGTCACATTGCCCCCGACCGCCACCAGATTCGCCTTGGAGTTATGGCGATAAGCAACCCGGCAGGTGCTGAGGGCCGGATTGATGTACGCGTCATCCGTCTGATTCAGACCGGGGCCATTGACGTCGGAATCGATCAGATACATGGTCCGGCTCGGACTGGGCAAACGCGAAGCCTTGAAATATTGCTGCTGGGCAGTGCCGACCGCGTAAAATGCGGCATAGGGATCGATTGCGTAGTTGAGACCGTAACTCAGGTCCTGAGTCGGAGATTTGTCCTTCTTCCAGGAAGGACACTTGTTGATGTTGGAGACAGAAACCCAATTCGCCGAAGTGACGCCGGGCTTGACACTCTGAGTCACCCAGCTGCTCCAATAGTACCAGTTCACCAATGTGCCGGAGGTGCTCACCACCTTTTGTCCGACCAAATAGTCCTGAAAGGTATCGTGGTAGTTGGCGAATCCAAGATACCATTGTTTCAGATTGTTGATGCAGACGGTCGTGCGCGCTTTTTCCCGGGCGGCGTTCAATGCCGGCAGCAGCATGGCCGCCAGAATGGCGATGATCGTTATCACGACCAGGAGCTCTATCAATGTGAATTTTTTCCTTTTCATCTTGCGTTTCCTCCTGTTTTAGATGGAATTGTTTTTTTCAAATTCATTCAATGTCATCATCACGTTTACCGCTCCCGCGAGATCCCTGACTTCTCCGGCAATCTCCCTTTTGGACATGCTGCAGATCCGGCTAAAACCGATCCGGATCATCCGGTAGATTTCCGGCGTGAAAATATTGTAGGCGGCGGAGATCTTCGGAATCTCCTCCATGAACACGGAATCATAGCACGACTTCGGATCCAGCCCCTTGGCGGCCGACGATTTCCTGAACGGAATTCCGTAATGACTCCCGGCCACCATGTCCTGTATTTTCTCCGACAAAATGCTTTTGACCAGCTTTTTTACCAGCTCCGCATCCGTGCAGCTCTTCCGGAAACACAGCAGGTCCGCCCCGTGGATGTTGACATCGCGTCCGCCCGGAAACAGCGGCAGCTTGACCGCACAGGCCCTGTAATTCGGGTTGAACTTGTTCAAATGGCACATGATCTGGCGGACTCCGAACAGCATGGCCGCTTCGTTTCTGCTGAACTTCTCGCAGTATCTGTCGCTCTCGCAGGAAATATCGAGCATGTCGCGCAATTCGATGTAATGTTCAAAAGCCTTCAGCCCGGCCGCATCGTCGAAACTCGGACGAAATCCGTTCGCGCTGTCGAAAAGGTTTCCGCCGGCACGGACAAAAAATGTGGTAAAACTCTGTATCTGGTTCTCCCAGTTGAAGATCAGATCCGGCGGAAGATGCTTTTTCAGGTAGCGGATCGTGTCCAGAAACTCGTCCCATGTCCAGTCCTTGCGCGGAATGGGACACTTGCACCGTTTGAACACATCCACATTATACAGGATCACGCGCGGGGAAAAGACGATCGGCAGACCGCACAGACGTCCGTTGATGTAAAAGTCCTTCAGAACGTGCATAGAGAAATCCCTGCCGTCCCCGAAGCACTCCCGGAAGATTTCCGACAGGTCCAGATATTCATTGTGATGGCTCAGCAGGTAATGGCTGACGCGGATTTCCGCAAACCCCTGCTCAAACTGACGGCAGAGACGGAGTCCGTTCGCCGCGCAGACGGGATTGACGATGTCGACCAGAGCCTTGATCCGATCCCCCGCATAGCAGAAGAAATTGTAGGGAAGCAGGCGGTCCGGCCAATCCTCGGACACATAAGTTCCGCTCCGGGACACCGCATTCAGTATGCCGCACTGTACAAGACTTTCCACAACCGCCTGGACATGGGTGAACGACATATGCAGCTTCTCGGCTATTTTGCGTGCGCCGGGAAGGCGTTCGCCGGCCTTGACCTGATTGCTTTCGATCAGCTCAAGAATGTAGTTCCGGATCTGTATGTTTTTATCGTTCATAATTTCGCTCTTTTTCAAAACTGACTGTGTCAGTATTAATTATACATCAAAAACTGACCGTGTCAATAGGCAATTTGTTTTTTTTGATGAATTTTTTAAGAAAATATTATGGGCACTGTCGGAATTTTGCATTTCTGAAAGAAAGAGTGTCATGCAAGGCCCTCAGCATTGCCGCGGTCCAGCCGAGAAGGGTGGGCATGCAGAGCACAAAATCTCCCGCCAGGAGCGGTTCCACCCGATCAAGTTGGAGAGCTCCGCGCATTTCAGAAAAACAGCCTCATGAGGAACGCTGGCTTACGCTTCTTTTTATCTGAGGAGAAAGCGCCGCCGCAAACAAAAAGAACATGATGTTTTCGCGGCATCCGCAAAGTTTTTGCAAAAATTTCATGAATCGCATTTGAAATTGCCAACGTTGGCAACTATAGTAATCCACGGAATCCCGGATAAGAATTCGGGGCCATACACAAAAAGGATGAATGAAATGAAGAGAAAGAAGTTTGTGCAAGTTGGCACCGGCGGTCGGTGCGCAATGTATCTGGAAGCAATGTGCGGCGACTTCAAGGACGTGGCGGAACTGGTCGGGCTCTGCGACTCCAACTCCATCCGCATGAATTACTGGAACAAGCACCTCCAGAAGAAATTCGGGATTGCCCCCCTTCCCCAGTTCAAGGCGCATGAATTCGACAAAATGATCACGAAGCTGAAACCGGACACCGTGATCGTCACCAGCATGGACCGCACCCATCATCAGTATATCTGCCGCGCCATGGAACTCGGCTGCGACGTCATTTCCGAAAAACCCATGACCGTCGACGCCGAAAAGTGCCAGCAGATCATCGACACCATCAAGAAGACCGGCAAGCATCTGACCGTCACCTTCAATTACCGCTACGCCCCCCATGCGACGAAAGTCAAGGAAATCATCCAGAGCGGAATCGTCGGGGATATCACCAGCATTCATTTCGAGTGGCTCCTCTCCACCAGCCACGGCGCGGATTATTTCCGCCGCTGGCACCGCAACAAAAACAATTCCGGCGGACTTCTCGTCCACAAGGCCACCCACCACTTCGACCTCGTCAACTGGTGGATCAATTCCATGCCTGAGACCGTCTTCGCAATGGGCGACCTCAAGTTCTACGGCAAGGAAAATGCCGAAAAACGCGGCATCACCGAATTCTATCAGCGCGCCCGCGACAACGCCACCGCCGCCAAGGACCCCTTCGCCCTCCATGTGGACAAGAAGGACGCTCTCCTGATGGGCCTCTACTACAACGCCGAAAAAGAAGACGGCTATTTCCGCGACCAGAGCGTCTTCAGCGACGGAATCTCCATCGAAGACAACATGGGCGTCATGGTGCGCTACGCAAACAAGGCGGTCATGACCTATTCCCTCAATGCCCACTGCCCGTTCGAAGGATACCGCATCTGCTTCAACGGCACCAAAGGCCGTCTGGAACACAACAAGCTGGAAGTGGCCGATCTATCCAGCCAACTGGACGATTTCAACCAGGAACCCGGCCATCTGGAACGCCGCGACGTGCGGGTCGCGCCGGTGCCGGAAATCATTTTCCAGCCTCACTGGGGCGTGGCACGCGAAATCAAGTATGAAAAAGTGGAAGGCGGACACGGCGGCGGCGATACGCTTCTGCTCAACCACCTGTTCCGCGGCGTGAAAAAGGACCCGTTCGGACTCGCGGCCGGATATATCGACGGAGCCAAGTCGATTCTCACCGGAATCGCCGGAAATATTTCGATGAAGACCGGACTCCCCGTGAACGTCAAGGATCTTGTCAAGTTCTGAGAAGCATTCCCTGAAAACAAACGGCCCGCGCGGTATGCACAACATACGGCGCGGGCTTTTTCATGGCAGGGTTTCAGCGTTTTCCGGACCCTTTGCAAAAAGTTTCCCAGCCCGGAAAATTCCACTTCACGGGAAAGTCACGGCACTGTTTCGGCTTGACCTCCTGAATCCGGCAGCCGTGTTCCGCGTCATCATAGTAAAAACAGCTGCCATCCTCCTTTTCGAGAAGAGAGAGACTCCGGCGGTCGCGGGTCAGAAAAGTAAAGTCACGGATGAAGTCTTCCACAGGGATTCCGAGATGATCGGCA